>NZ_JBHWYR010000150.1:0-5484 GCF_042728695.1 Bacillus sp. NPDC060175 | reverse complement strand
GTATTTCTTGGCACCTTTTACATAAAATAAATAAATGTATTAAAAATGTACAAACCTAATTAAAAACCTACACATATAATGTATTCTACCTTTCTTATTAACTTATTAAAGGGATTTATCTTATATAAATCCCTTCTTTTTAAGTATTTAAATATTTCATTTAATCTACATAACATAATAATTCCTAAAAAAATAAGATAAGAGCTTTCCCCCTATCTTTTACTTATATTTATTTAAAATGCTATTAAATTACTCGTTGAACACTAATAGCATCTAGGCTTGTCATATTAATATTCGCAGTAGCATCCACCCAAATAAGAAATCCAGCCTCTATACGAATAAAGACTCCTATTCCATCAATCGGATCTCCACCTGAAAAAACTCTAATTTTGTCGCCTTCCCGTAAACCATTTAATCTTCTTCGTCCTTCAAAATTCCTCAATTCTCTTGCTTCCTCACGGTCTCTTTTTCTTCGGTTTCTTTTACATTCATCACATTCACATCTACGTTCAAAAGACATTTAACATAACCCCTTTTTTCCTAAAAAACTTATTTGTACTATATATTATGAAAGAAATAAATTAATGGAGTAGATGTTCTTCCTCTATCAAGTGCCCAATTAACTAATTTATCAAAAAAAAAATACTAATTTCAACAATTGTACAAGCCATTTTGTATTACTTACATACATTAACAATGAGATGATAATCATCTTATACCCCAAAACCCTAAATTACCTGTTCGGTAACTATCTTTAAAAGATAGAAAAAAGGACAGTTGAAAACTGTCCTTTTTTATTATTTACAAAGATATATATTTGGGAAATTAAACACCTCTTACTAATAAATACATATATTAGGTTCTGGTCCAAAATCAGAATGTTTTTATCAACCAGCTGTTTGGATTAACTGCTTAACAGGTGATTTCGTTAGGAATCCTTGATTCTTTTTTATTTATCATCTTTTTGCACCAGAACCAAATATCCTGCTTCACGCGCGATATGATCTACTAATAATGGAAAATTAAAACCCTTCACCTTACAATTAACAATTAAAAGTAAAAGGTTTCTTTTATAATTACGAAAGACATAAACTAGCTGAATACTTTCCTCATTTAATTACCTAACCGCTTGAACAGTTTGAGGAACAGAAAATGCTTTTTGTAAATGATGGTCAAACAGATGAAAAAATTTCTCTACTTGTTGAATTAAATTTTTATCATTCCGATTAAATCCCTCACTGAGGAAAAGAGCATGTTCCTTCATAATCCTTAACCAAAATCGATTTTCAGTTAAGGACCTTTCAATAAATAGTTGTTCTGTTAATGATTCTGAAGGTGCTGCGTTCAGTTCTGGTGGAAGCAGCATAGTCCGTTGTGTATCCATGATAAAGTGTTCAGGAATAGGCTGATCTTTAGACATAAAAACCCTTCCTTCCCCCTTAAGACCAACTACTATGCTATGTATAAAAATAAGTCCAATATGGTGTATTTAGAAGGTATAGTAATTTCTTTTAAGGTTTTTAATTATTAAAATAACAAACAAAAAACTACACCTTAACAACACAAGGTTTTTTCGCATTAACTTTATTTATCACCTGGGGCGGGCTGATCTACCCCCTTAACACGGTGTTTATGCCCATTATCTTCCGTTGTATAGAAATCGTAATAATGAACATGCATCCCATTCCCAACTGGGATTGCTGGTCCAGAGTATGCCTTGTAATAATGCGTATGTCCATCCTCGAAGACAACATATCCTTCCGTATAATGTATATGTCCCCCATCTTGTGCTGGAATTGGTGGAGATGTTACATCTAAACATTGATGTACGTGCCCCACTTCAACAGATGTATAATCTACTGAACCATGGTTATGCTTTGGTACAAATCCAGAAACAAAATCATCTTTTCCTACTCTGTCCATTGTATCCATTCCCCTTATACACAAAAATGAATTCTATAAACTAATATGCTACCAATATCAAGATTATCACCAACATTATTCTTCATTGATAGGCCCCTTCTTAATTACTTACATTTACAATTCAAAACTTTAATGAACTAATCTTTCTTCATACCACGGATTTAAGTGAATTAATACCTCGTATACTTCCGAATCCTGTTTCATAATAGTTGTTTTTATCTCTCTACAAATATCGTGTCCTTGCTGGATACTTAAATGTGCAGGAACACTAATCCTAACATCAATCAAAATTTAGTGACCATGATCACGCGCACGCATTCTATCAATTCTTTTTACAGATTTCGTGATGTGGGAAAGCCCATATCGGACTTTAGTCCGCCTTTAGGCATGGGATGAAAGCATCGCTTTTTCATAGAAAAACAGTTGTGTTTTGGTTATACTTGAACGATAGACAAGCACAAGTCTTTAAAACGCCTATGTGTTCCTTGAAAACAAGATATCATATGGAGTTCGATAGCCGAATTCACGCTATCGGTAAAATGATATGTGTCGTCAAGAACAAGACGCTAAAACATATGAACACGCAACGGATCTGTACGGTATGGTTATAGTACCGTAGCTCACGAACCTATACGGTCTGTCGTGAGAGTGGTGATGGCACACCGCAATCTTGCACGTCAGCGATACCAGAAATGGACTTCGCCTTTGGTAGCAAGAATCCCACTGACGTTAGTCAGCTTGCCCCTTTAGGGGTGGGAGTGTCAAATAAGGATGTTCTTGAATTATTTTCGGTTCTGGTGCAAGGATTGCATTTATTTGAAAGAGGTATATAGATTCCTAATGGAATCTATTCTTATCCAGCCATTCCGAATAGTTGATAAATAAACTTCATTTCATTTTGGACAGAATTGTCTCGTAAAATAAGTTGGCCTTTTTTAATGATATGCATCGCTTCTATTCCTGAAAGAATAGATTTAGCTGTACGAAAAGATTTCAATCCTAACATTGAACGAACTCTTTTTTTAATAAAACGATGATCTTGCTCTACAATGTTATTAAGGTATTTTACCTGCCTTATTTGGATGCCTACAGGCATCTTTTTATCTTTCTTCAACTCTTCAATCGCTATAGGATAGGCCGGGGTTTTGCCTACTGTAATCACACGGGGTTTTGAAACATGAAAAGACTGCAAATCTTTCTTGAAAAAACGCTTTGTAGCCCTATGATTTCTTGATTTTCATAAATGAAAATCAATTGTATTTCCTTTTGAATCAACAGTACGACATAGGTACATCCATTGACCTTTGACTTTCACATACGTCTCATCGGCTCACCAAGAATCATTGGTTGATTTAAGATGACGTCGTACTCGCTTATCTAATTCGGGACCATATTGATGAACCCATTGCATGATAGTTGTATGAGCGAGGGATAGCCCACGTTCTTCCATCATTTCGACTAAATCACGAAAACTGAGGTTGTACCGTAGGTACCATCTCACGGTTAATAAGTTAATATCCGGTTGATGATGTTTCCACTTGAATAGATTTCGCTTTTCCATACCAATCACATCCTTTTTTAGAGTACTAGTATCAGTATGTCCAAGTTTGATAGACCTTTTTCATATACTTCAAAGTTTTTGCACCAGAACCGAGTCAAGATATTTGTAAAAAAGACGTGGAGTTTTGAATAAAGCCGCGATGTTTATAAAAACAAAAAGTTAAGGTGAATTAGGAGAATCTCTATTTTGGAATGAAATTGATCAGGTTGTTTTAGTTGTTTATTTAAAGCGTTTAATACGTATTTATCTGAACAACCAATAAATAATTAAAAAGGAATTGTGGTGATGCTACATGTGAAGTTGCTGAATCTTAGCTTTCATGCTGCAAAAGTTCTTTGAGAGTGAGAAGAACTCTCATGGGCAAGGAACGTAGGATAAAAAGCGTAGAATCGATTATACGGAAAGAGGAAAATCCTGTCATTAATATAAACGAATGTAAAATAACTAAAAAAGAACTTAAATTCTTGACAGATAGAAAATAAGTTCTTTCTTTGTTAGTGGAGTTTTATTTAGCAGTGTGTTGGAGCACTATATAATATATGTATTTATTAGTAAGAGGTGTTTAATTTCCCTAATATATATCTTTGTAAATAAGAAAAAAGGACAGTTTTCAACTGTCCTTTTTTCTATCTTTTAAAGATAGTTAACGAACTGGTAATTTGGGGTTTGGAGTATAGTAAGATGATTATCATCTCATTGTTAATGTATGTAAGTAATACAAAATGGCTTGTACAATTGTTACAATTAGTGATTTTTTTTTTGATAAATTGCTTAATTGGATGTTTGATAGAGGAAGAAAGTCTAATCAATTAATTCATTTCTTTCATAATATATAATGCAAATAACAATTTTTAGGAAAAAGGGGGTATATTAAATGTCTTTTGAACGTAGATGTGAATGTGATGAATGTAATAGAAACCGAAGAAGAAGAAGAGAACGTTGTGAATGTGATGAATGTAATAGAAACCGAAGAAGAAAAGAACGTGAGGAAGTAAGAGAACTGGGGAATTTTGAAGGACGAAGAAGATTAAACGGTTTACGAGAAGGCGACAAAATTAACGTTTTTTCAGGCGGAGATCAGATCGATGGAAGAGGAGTCTTTGTTCGTATAGAGGATGGATTTCTTATTTGGGTGGATGCTGCTGCTAATATTAATGTGACAAGCCTAGATGTTATTAGTGTTCGACGCGTAGCTTAATAGCATTTTAAATAATGTAAATGTGTTGAACATAATAGAAACCGAAAAAAAGAGATTATGAGGAGGTGAGAGAATTGGGTAATTTTGGAGAAAGAAGAAGATTAGATGGTTTACGAGAAGGCGACAGAATTAACGTTTTTTCAGGCGGAGATCAGATCGATGGAACAGGAGTCTTTATTCGTATAGAGGATGGATTTCTTATTTGGGTGGATGCTGCTGCTAATATTAATGTGACAAGCCTAGATGTTATTAGTGTTCGACGCGTAGTTTAATAGTAATTTAAATAACGTGAATGTGTTGAACGTAATAGAAGCCGATGAAGAAAGACTGTGAGGAGGTAAGACAATTGGGAAATTTTGAAGGACGAAGAAGATTAGATGGTTTACGAGAAGGCGACAGAATTAATGTTTTTTCCGGTGGAGATCAGATCGGTGGAAATCAGATCGGTGGAACAGGGGTCTTTATTCGTGTAGAGGATGGATTTCTTATTTGGGTGGATGGTGCTGCAAACATTAACGTGACGAGCCTAGATGTTATTAGTGTTCGACGCGTAGTTTAATAACGCCTTAAGTAAATATAGGTAAAAGATAAGAGCGGAGGGCTCTTATCTTATTTTTTTAGGAATTATTATGTTATGTAGATTAAATGAAATATTTAAACACTTAAAGAAGGGATTTATATAAAATAAATCCCTTGAATAAGTTAATAGAAAGGTAGAATACATTATATGTGTAGGTTTTTAATTAGGTTTGTACATTTTTAATACATTTATTTATTTTATGTAAAAGGTGCCAAGAAATAC
>NZ_JBHWYR010000149.1:0-5593 GCF_042728695.1 Bacillus sp. NPDC060175 | reverse complement strand
GTAAAAAATTACTATCCAGATTATAATAGTGTTAGCAGATAGGAGGAAGAGTAATGTTGTGTAAAGAATCAGATAATGTTGGTCCTTGTTTTCAAAATACTCAGTTTTTGAAAAGTCTTTATATAGGTATTGAAGAAATGTCTAGAGTAACAGGAATAACTGAAAAAAAGTTAAGAGATTGGGAGAAAAATGGAATAATATCATCTTTCACACATAAAATAGAAGGTATACGAATATATAACTATTCAAATATTAAAAAAGTAATCTTAATTAAAGAAATTTTAGATGATGGTTGTGATTTAAATACAGCCGTTGAAAAAGTTGAAAAAAGAATCTCAAACATAAACGAAAAATTCAGAATGTTAAAGGGAATATCACCCCATAACATTACATGATTTTATACATATATTAAGACGTGTAAAAATGATACCTGCATAATATCATTTTTACACGTCTTATTTTGAAGGGAATTTCCATATAATAATGATTTTTTATTTTTTTCTGCCATCATATATAATTCCATTAAAGCACGTGAAATTTTAGTGATGTATAATTTCCCTATAATATACTCTCTAATAATATTCCACTAAGCTAATATATATTAAATGCTGCAAATAACTGTGTTGTAGATAATTACCAATATTTATACACGTTAATTGGACAATTACAAAAACTTGAAGACAATTGGTAGCAATTCTACAATTCCATAAATTCCTTAAAAAAGAAATCCTTATATTGGGGGTCACCATACATACCCATCAACTTCCTCAAGTACCAAAAAACGTTATCCTTTATAAATAAGCTAGATTAGAAAGGATAACGTTTTCTTATGAATCTCTCGATTCAAGATGAACTACAACCATTTGCAGTCGAATTACAACGATATGTGACACCTGTATTCTTAGAAGAACTTGCTCTATCATTTGAATTTGAAAGATGTCGCTAGCCTTAATGCCTAAGACTTTCATTTTTTCTGTTAGTGAGTGCCAGGGTTCGATTTTGATGGACTTAGCTGTTCTATCCCGTAAAGTGTACTCGTGAATATAATATGATTTTTCTCATTATATATCCTCATTTTGCGTTTAATTCATTAAAGTTCTGTAGATGCGTAAAAATTACATATTAAGTGATAGATGTGAGTCTGTATTTGCTATGGAGCGTTTATAGTAATCGTAATATCTTTTTAAGGATAAATTAGATTTAAATCTTATTTGCTGCATGATATGTTCAGGGGTATTGTTCCCTTGAATTCTTCTTAAAATATAAGTATTTCGAAAATGTTGAGCAGAAATTCCCTTTCGGAGATTAGCACGTTTCACTTCTAAACGAATCATTTTTTGTATTGAGATTTCGGTTAGAAATTTTGGCGCAACATCATCATAACTCCAATGATATGTCCCACGTGTAAAATCAAAAGCAACAAATAGTGGATCATTACTGTGATATTTAGGGCGTACAGGTTCAGGGATAGTTTTATAATAATTGTATAAGTGTAATTTATCTTCTTCCTTCAAATGAATGCATCTGTTTATTTTTGAGTCTTCAAGAATGAATAAAGTATCATTTTCGAAATGAACGTGTATCATTCGTAAAGAAACAAGTTCTTTTAAAGATAATCCATAATCTAGGAGTAATGTAACGATAGAAATATTCCGCTCTAAGATCATTGGGCGTGTTGATCGTTGTTTTTCTGTAAGGCCTTCTAGTGACGAAATAACTTTTTTAAGCGTCCCTCTTCCTGGAAAGAAACGAAACCCTCCCTACGTAATGCTCGATCAGGTGGATCTATATGAATAATTCCTTCAATTGGGCTTGGTAAATTTAAGTATTCGTACAGCCTATTTAAAACAATATATATACGGTGTACAGTTTTATCGGAGTATTGACGATCGGCTTTTAAATATTTAAAAAATGATTCGAAATCTTTTTTCTGTAGTGATTCCCAAATATTATCGTTAGTAAACCTTTTTGATTGGTGCAGCCATTGAATAAAACTTTTCACATCGTAGATATAGCGCTTAATTGTAGAAGGCTTCCTGCCTTTGTTTAATAAATAAGCGGAAAAGCCTTGCATTGGTTCGCTTGTAATCATACTGATTTTTATCCCTCCCTATTTTCATATCTTTTGACCACTCTGTAAAATGTAGGGCTAGTCATATTGCAATTTTTCATGACGTATAGTGCTGTGACCTTACCTTCTTTCCATTGATTATAGGAATCGATGAATTCTTGAGTTATCTCGGTTTTAGGTCTCCCTAAATGCTTTCCTTTTTTCTTTGCAGCATCAATGCCTTCACGTTGGCGAGTTTTTATCTTTGTCCGTTCCTCTTCAGCAAGCCAAGACAAGATTTGAAGTACCAAATCAGTAATAAGAGTTCCTAAACTATCTTTATATTGAGTTGTATCTAGAAGTGGCATGTCTAATACGACAATATGAGCTTGTATATTTTGGGTAATATCTTTCCATTCCTGAAGGATAGCTTCTTTATTTCTTCCGAAACGATCCAAGGAGTGAATATATAAAATATCATCTTTTCTTAACATGCGTTTTACAAGTTGGTATTGTTCACGGTTAAAGTCTCTTCCGCTCTGCTTATCTACAAAAATATCTCGTTCGTCAGTGATGAGTTGTTTCATTGCTTCGATCTGACGATCCTCATTTTGATCTTTGCTACTGACTCTTATATATCCGAATTTTCTTGTATTCAAAATAAATAGACATCCCTTCAAAATTGTTTCTATTGAAATTATAACAAAAACACTTCAAAAGGTGTAATTAATTATTTAGTACTTCAAAAATAGGTTTTTAAACCTTCTGAAGTACTAAATTCAATAGAGTTTACTGTGCTTCAAAAGGTGTACCTTTTGGTGTATTTATCATTTGGTATTTTTGTATTATTTAACTTTGAATGTTTTTGAGGTGTGGATTCGCAAAGTTTTTTTATTATAAATATTTTTGTTTGTATCTAGATGATTAATAAACGAAATATTCGGTGTATTATTTATCAAATTAATAAATAATACAAATATTTAAAAACATGGTAATATATTCTTGTATTTGTAAAATATTTCTAGGGGGTATTTAAATGATTAGTAAAAAATTTGTAACTGGAACAATTGTATCGACATTATTGGTTCTTTCTGCTTCCCCGTCTTTAGCGGCTGTTAATGAAAAACAAGTACAAAAAACAAATTCTGTTCAAGAGATTCAAAGCGAAAAAAGTGCAGAAATAAAATTTAACAATGAACAAGAGATGTACGACATTGCACAAAAAGCAGAGAAATATTTCGTGAAGAATGTAGATGGTACAATTGCACTTAATGCAACTGCGGAACAACTCGGAACTACTGAGGAAAATTTAAATCAGTATAGAAAAGGTGTAGAAGCTATTAATCTAGCAGTTGCAACTGGTAACGTGAAGGTCAATGTAAATGCGAATACGAATTCATTGGCATTAGAAACGGTTGCTCCTTCAAATCATTCAAGTCTTCCTAGTTGGACATGGGATAGTGATTTTTATGGTTGGAACTTTTATTTAAGTAACTCCGAATCAAAGACATTTGTATATAACTGTAATAAATGGGCAGCAGGTGCAGCTGGTATTGCTGTTATCACTGGTTATGTAGCGGCTATGGGTGTACCTCAGGCTGCGGCAGCCGCGCTAGCGGCTGGGTTAATTTCAGCAGGTCTTTGGTGGGCAGGAAATGAAGTGGATTATAGAATGACTAGTAAAGGAACAAAAATATATTTGAGTAACTGGAATCCAGTAAATATTGTACAAATTTCGGGTAGATAAAATAATATTTTAAAAGAAAACAATGTATATTCATTGTTTTCTTTTATTTAGGAGGTTACTACATTTATGATTGTATTTTTCTTAATATTATCTTTATGTGGATATGTAATTTTAAAATACTCTAATATGTCTTTACCATCTTACATTACGTATTTTTTAACCGCGTTTATCATTATATGTGTATCTATATTAATCTTAAAATTAGATGTTAAACCAGAAATCAAATATACAATTTTTGGTTTTTCTCTCTTCGTTCTTTTGCATAATCTTGTCATAGGAGCAAAAATGTTATTTAAATGAATAATTTTATATAACGAAGGCACTCATTATTTTGTTTGAGTGCCTTCATTATATAAATTATATATTATTTTTTAAATACACTTGGTTCTTCAACCCTAAAGGAAATTACTTCTCCGCAATCAAGACAAAATGTAGTTAATAGTTTAGAACGTTTCCCACCTTTGAAGATTGTACTATGTATATTTTCATAAATATACGCATGATAACCGTATCCTACTTTTCCTTCTTTAAGATTAGTAGATCCACATTTATCACATTTTGAATTTTGCATATTGTAAACCTCCTTTTCTATAATATTATCATGATTTTTATAAGGGGATCGTTTTTAAAAAAATATTGTATTGAAAAATAATTTAAGATACCTCTATCCCGATAAAATACAGCAAAGACCGTGCGAGCTTCGTCGATTTATTCTAAGAGGCGTGTGTTCTTTATAAAATGATTGGATTTTACGATAGAATATTGTTTAAGGAATTTTAAAATTAATATTCGGGAGCTTTAGTTGCAGATTATCCTTTCGGAATTATCAAACTTTATTATAAATTGCAGTTAATATTATAGAATAAGAGAGCTTATTTTAATCAATCTTTAATTAAAATAGGCTCCTTGTATTCATTGGTAAATGGGGTAGCACCACATCGCCATCAAGCTAAAATTTTATAGCACCCCCAGAACGAAATTTTGTGCTAACTTGTAACAAAATAGCTCATTTTTTCGTTTTGGGGTAATTCTGAATTCTTAAGTTGATGGGCATGTGGCGATACCCCAGACACAAGTTGGAGACATTTTAACCTGTTCCCTGTATGTTAAGGAACTGGTTATTTATTTTACTGCTTTTTTTATAGAATTTTTGTATCATAACGGTCTAAAATTATTGAAATTTGTTTTTTCATTTAAGTTCCAAACATAATTACCTGTCAACGTGATATGTTCTCATCCAAGTGGAGATATATGTTGTAAATATTCTTCTGGAATGTCCACCCCTTTAGTGCACAAAGAATCTACTGCACGTTATATGTATACGGTAACCTCAAGTAGTTGTTTATATAATATTTATAAAATGTAAAAAGACATGAAAATAGGAACTAATTTTATAGTCTAAAATAATGAATTATCTACAGCGACAGTTCATTTAGTACCCATATTTTTGTCTCAATATGCAGATAAGAATATGGATACTTTTAAAAACAACAAAACAGGAAACGAACTTGTTATAATCGAGAAATTTAAATATATGAGTTAAATGAATTTTAAACAAGAAATTATTAATAGCTTTTATCAAAAAAAACATAAAAACCTCTACCTATAGATAGAGGGCATTCAAAAAAATCATCTTTCAGATAGATGTTCTAAAATAGTAGGGATGTTACAATCCTCCAGTAAGTAAGAAAATAAACAATAAATTTATACTTTATGGGGGTTTTAATTTGAATACTCAAGCTTGGATAATGATTGGTGCATTTTTAACAATTGTATTATTAACACAAATCGGAAGA
>NZ_JBHWYR010000148.1:0-5619 GCF_042728695.1 Bacillus sp. NPDC060175 | reverse complement strand
CAGATAATAACATTATTCCTCACGCTCCCATTCTATAAATCAATTAATCTAGATTCTATTATGTTCAAGGAGAGTCTCTTTTATACGTTAGCTATTCAACAATCGTAGAAAACAAAAAAATTACTTAACCATGACAACACTTGAAATACAAGAAAAAGACGCTTCTCTATAAAAGAATAGCGCCCGATAATTGAACAAGATAAATTCCAAGGTTTCCCCCATTTATGTATAACAACTTTACTTCTATTATAAATTTAAAGCGTTATGAAGAATGAATACGAATCAACGCTTCCGCCTGATTAATGCTTTCTTTTAAATAAATTGGCGAATTGGGGTGATTTAATATTTCATCAGTAGTTAACCATAATACCTCTTCAACCTCATCGGGACTTTTAGAAAATGCCTCCCCCGATTCATATTCGCAAAGAAAAACAATATCCACAACATTTTCACCTGTATCGGTTACGAATGACGTACTATGTACATAATTTAGCCTGTCTTTTACGCTCACACCGACTTCTTCTAATATTTCTCGCTTTACTGTTCTCTCTAATATGTCTGATGAATTCCCTTCTATATCTACCTTACCTCCCACAAGAGAAAGCCAACCACCAGCATGTTCCTCTTTTTTGCTTCTTTCAATAATAAGCCATTTATCATTTTTCCTTATAGCACCTTCAACATTTACGATAAACATTTTAAAGTACCTCCTATAAATTATCCTTATTAATTTCGGGTATTTCCTATGCTTTGTAGCTTGTTCAAAAGCATAACCAAGTGTTTTTTGCCCTTTTTTATTTTCATATATGTACTCCCTTTCGAAAGCAAACGTATTTCTATATATATTGCTTTTATTATACCGTCTATCGTAGTTTTTAGGATATCGCTCTTTTACGTTTACAATTAAACAGCTTTATTATCACTGCACAGCTTGAATATAAACTAATGCGTGAAACGGCAACACCGATATTACCACAAAAGGCAGAAAAAAATAGCCCTACTTTGGCAGTGGACTTGTTGTTTAGCTATAAGCGCGCTATACGCTATTAGCTATATGCCAGGGGTATTGTATATATTGCATGTAATCAAATCAAAATTTTAGATTGCAGCTGTTCCATTACAAAAAGTATTAAACTAACTAGCAAATATGCGATTTTTATATGGGAAATAAGGACAATTCTGAGACTGCATACTTAATAAAACAAGTATGTTTTTTTCTATAAATCTTTCAAAAGAAAAAAAGGCGTAATCCTTGATACATAAGGGATAAGCCTCTTTGCTTACCTCTTGCAATAGTATGTAATGGCAAATACCTATATATGATATCACAAATTAATGTTATATTTCCCCAATCAGGATGAATACCACTATCCAACCATCTGTACTTTCCATATAATTGAAATATTCTATGTGTCGAGGTGAAATCATGGATTCTTCTTCGTTTTACTCTATTGTAATCATAATTGCTGCGTTAGTCATATGGCGTAGAACTTTGGCAATGTATCGCCCTATTAAAGGAAACGGAACCCGCATTCTCTTACCCATACTATTTTTGTTACTCCCCTGCATTCACATCATCTTAAATCCAAAAGCACATGCCGCTGGCTGGGAATGGATTTGTGCAGCTATCTTTGGATTTCTTTTGTCAATTCCACTTATTTGGACCACTCACTATGAACTCCGATTCGATCAGCATATTTATGCTGTAAGAAACAAGAGCTTTATTATTACTTTTCTCATCGTACTTATTATCCGTTTTTTACTTCGTGATTATTTAAAATGGCTAGGTCTAGAAACAGAAGCAGCACTATTTATGACTGTAGCACTGGGATATATCTTACCTTGGAGAATTATCTCTTTCATCAAATTTCGTCAACTATACAAAAGTCGAATCCAAACTAACAATAACATTGACTTACGATAACACTAATTATGTGAATGGAAAGTACTTTCAGAACTTCTGAGGGGACTTTCCAGGTTTTGCAATACATTGGTTTTATGCTAACAAAAGATGCTTATTTTTTTGAAGAACTATGTTAATTTTGAGGAACAAAGGGACAGATTTACTGCCCCCTATTGTTTACTTATTTTGATTTTTTTTGGGCTCTTAATGCGATTTTTTCAAGTCCATTTTCTCCCGCAAATTCTACATCTGCTTTTGGTACAGCATTTTTATTGTTCTTCAATTGATTATTCTTATTTTTAGCCATTTTTTCACCACCCTTGTAGCTTGATTTAGTTATTCCTTCAAGGATGCCAACTATAATAAATACACTATATACAAGCGGAGTTGTGTTTTTTCGTCATCAGCACCCACGATTTTAGTTTGCTTTCTTTTTTGTAGCCTATGCGATTTGATTTACTTCTTTAAATAAACTGCCCCATTCGCTCAATAAGAAATTGAATACAAAGCGATTGCATCCAATGGTTTTAACAATTAATATTTTTTGTTCCTTCGTTGGATAGATACGAAATTTATATGCTTTGTTGTAGCTTTTGAATAAAGTTTGATGATTTTTGTGATCCTTGCTCAATTAAAGCGCCCTATAATTGAATAAAAACGATTTAGTACTGTGAAACAAAAGCCTCATGTATATAATCTAATAGTAATCTAAATTCACTCTCTTGGTGTTATCTATTTTAACGCTCCATGGGGTCCTCGGCAGAAAAACGATGAGTACTAAAGTTTACCACAATACTTACATCGACCGCGTCTTCTTAAATAATAGGTCAGAGTTGCTATCCCTAGTGAGATTCCCCAGGGCAGCCAAGATAAAAAAGGAACAAGTTTCCCCCAATTTTCGATGGTGATTGTACTATTAACCATCATATATATGATTTGTGGACTAAGCTTTAGACCTGTCATCGTGATAATAGCCGAAATCAACGTGGCAGGAATCACAACAATCCAGATTGGAATTTGTTTACCTGCTAGAAATAAACACCAACGTGGAAAAGTTTCTCCCCATCTCTGAATAAGTCCTAGGGTTAGGATTCCACCTCCAATACATAATCCTCCTAAGATTGCTTCAGTTATTACAATGTCTTCATTCCCAACTATTGTTGAGTTATTTGTCCCCAATGGAATGCTTAGGGCCCATGCCCAGCGGACGATGCCATATGGCAACGCCATAATTACAGCTAAGTAGGTAAACCACTTTCCCCACTGAGCAGCAGATTTCGCTGATGATTCTTCAGAAACGTCCTTCCTGCCGCAGTTGCCACAAGCATCCCGTGTGAGACGAAAGTATGCTAATGCAGAAGCACCCCATATGAAGCCGCCAACTATACAAAAAACTTGATTAATAACTCTCCAATCAAACAAATCGAAGTGAAGCAAAAATAAATAAGCAAAGTTCTGCACAATTCGAGAATCGGGAACTATCAACACAAGCGTAACACTCTTTATCCATGCAAAGGAAAGCAATATCACACTAGGAATTCGGCGCCCCCATGTACTTACCATCGCAAAAGCTACCACTGTTCCCACTAATCCAGCAGTAGCAATGACTGTTCCCCCGACATCTACATTAAGATTTGATAAAAACGAACCCATCATTTGTCCCCGTAGGTCGTTTTTACCAAAAGGAAATCCAGTTCCTCCTAATAGCCAGTACAGCCCGAGTAACCCATATATTAGGGACCATATAGCTGCAGCATACCCGGTCCATTGAGGCCAGCGCGACAACCAGGAAAAATGTGTTGAATTATTGATATTTATTTTCGGCTCCATTTCATCCCCCCAAAATCTAATTTATTAATAGTAATACTCCAAGATGTAATGACCTCCTTAATTGGTTCACCTCCCATAAAGTTCTTTATAAATTTTAACATTTTTACCTAATCAAGTAACCTCCAGTTAAATTAGAAAATTGCTTTTTTGTTACTCCATAATCTGGCCTTTTAGTAGAGTAACTTTACTACTACTCAACAGTTCCTTAATCCGCCTTTCAGTTCAAATCTTCTTTTTACTATAAAAATATCCCTTTAGATAAACAGATCCAAGGAACAAAATATCGCGTCTTTTTAAAATTATCAAGACCTAAATCGTAAAAGGCATAAAAAATGCGATCTATTCTTATGTTTATACAGAAGAATAGATCGCATTTTTTCATTTTAGGGGGTACTTCAAAACGATAGAAATAAGCTTAATTATTATAAAAGGTAAAAATGACTACAATATTTAACACTTTTACTCCCATTACTTTCTGTACCTCCACCTAGCTCATCTTTCGAAAGAGGCATTCCACAACTTTGACATACTTTATATTGTTTCATCAAAATTCTCCTTTAAAAATTAACCACATCAAATAATAAACAGTGTACAACAACATAACAAATTCATACTGGGTATCGCCACATTTCTATCAAGCTCCTTCTAGAAGAAACGGGGGAACTTTAATATAATAAGGATTAAAGATAGTATAAAGGACCAAAAATTAAATATATTAAAGGTGGAAAATGACATGGCAAGAAAGTACCGATTATATCAAATTGATTCATTTACGAAGAAAAAATTATCAGGTAATCCGGCTGGTGTAATAACAAATGCAGATGGTTTATCTTCGGGTGAGATGCAGAGGATTGCTAGAGAGCTTAACAATTCGGAAACGGCATTTATCTTTAAATCAGACAATAGCGACTCTGATGTACATATTCGTTTTTTTACGCCTACTCATGAGGTCCCTATCTGTGGACATGCGACGATTGCTGCCCACTATGCTCGTGCAGTTGAAAATAGTTTAAATACAGTTAAAGTTTATCATAAAACTGGTGCCGGCATTTTACCAGTCGATGTGATTAATGAAGATAATGATTACAAAATTATTATGACGCAGGGTAGTATAAGTTTTGAAACTGTGATTGAAGGTGTAGCTTTAGAGAATATATTTACAGCTTTCAATATTAGTAAAAATGATTTATTAAAAGATTGTCCAGTACAAATCGTTTCAACCGGGCATTCTAAGGTGATGATCGGAATTAAAAATCCGGAACTTCTTAACCAATTAAACCCTAATATGGATTTACTCACACAAGTCAGTGGATTAATTAATTGCAATGGTTTCTATGTGTTTACGATGAATGCTCCCGACTCTGATATTTTAATTCATGGAAGAATGTTTGCTCCTGCAATTGGCATTAACGAAGACCCTGTTACAGGTAATGCGAACGGTCCTTTAGGCGCATACTTGATACATCATAGACTTGTCAAACATGATAATACCTTATTTAGTTTTAAAGCAGTGCAGGGCGAAGCTATAAAACGGGCGGGTATCATTGATGTTCAAGTGAAAATTTGTAATCAGGAGCCAGAGGAAGTAAGAATTGCAGGAAATGCTGTAATCGTATTTAAGTCCGATTTATTACTTGATTAGCAATTCATATGCAAAGTTCGAATCGTAAATGGAGGTCTTTATTACTATGGATTTCAGTCATTGTAAACTGGGTTCTGGTGCAAAAACTTCAAAATATCTAAAAAAAGTCTTTCAGACTTGGACATACTGATACTTTTACTCTAAAAAAAGATGTGATTGGTATGGAAAAGCAAAATCTATTCAAGTGGAAACATTATCAACCGGATATTATTTTATTAACCGTGAGATGGTACCTACGGTACAA
>NZ_JBHWYR010000147.1:0-6101 GCF_042728695.1 Bacillus sp. NPDC060175 | reverse complement strand
ATATATATAAATTTGTTATACTCTTTTTATTAAGAAGTAATTCAAAGTAATAACCAAATAAGGAACGGAGATAAATTTATAATGAAAATAACAAAACCTAAAGGAGTATGGAAAAAAAGAATGCTTATATCTCTCATGATAGTTTTGGGATTGGCTCTTGCGGGAATTAGTTATTGGAACCTTTCACCAGTTCCAAAAGCATTTTTGATTAAAAAAGCATTTGAAGGCGGAACGTTCGTTCCGTCAGCTGATTATGACCATGCTCTAAACGAAACAAAAATCGTTAAGGATATCAATTATAATTCTAAATTCCCAGATGGCAAATTTGACATCATTTATCCGAAAAATCGTGCAGAAAAAACTCCTATTATTTTTTGGGTACATGGAGGTGGATTTGTAGGGGGAGATAAATCAGATATTACTGGGTATGCGGTAAACTTAGCTGCTCGTGGTTATATAGTAGTGAATATAAACTATGCTCTTGCTCCTAAAAGAGAATATCCAACGCCAGTACTCCAACTAGGTGAGGCTTATGAATACATAAAAGAAAATGCAAAAAAATATGACTTAAATCTGAATCGTGTTTATTTTGCAGGAGATTCTGCTGGAGCACAAATATCTGGTCAATTCGTTAATATTCAGACATCTGAAGGGTATGCAAAATTAGCAAAGATTGACGCTATTGTTGATCCTTCTACAATAAAAGGTGCACTGCTATTTTGCGGTCCATATAATATGCCTGAATTAGCTAAGATAGAATCAACTAAAGAAATACAAGATTTCATGCGTACCACTGGTTGGGCTTATTTGGGTAAAAAAAATTGGGAAGGATCATCAGAAGTAAAAATAGCTTCAATTTTAAATCATGTTACAAAAAAATATCCACCAGCATTTATCACAGATGGGAACACTGGATCATTTGAAGATCAAGGTAAAGCATTGGCTTCTGCTTTACAAAGTAAAGGAGTGTCTGTAGATAGTCTTTTCTTTGATAAAAATGTTTCTGGTGAGTTAGCGCATGAATTTCAATTTAAAATGAATACCCAAGCGGGTCTAGAAACTTTCAACAAAGTTCTGGCATTTTTAAGTAAAAGTAAATGATATGTTTAAAGTTAACATAAAAACAGAGTGCGATTTTCAGGAGTACCGTACATGTTCATCAAGATAAAATAAATTTGTATCTATATACTGAAAAGAACGCTATTCTTTTTGTAGAAATATACAGAAAGGATGGCGTTTTTTATGAATCTTTCGATTCAAAGTGAGCTACAATTATTTGCTGAAGAATTACATCAACATCTTACCCCTTCATTTTTAGAAAAACTTGCTAGAGAACTAGCTTTTGTTCAACGAAAGCGTAAGTTTTCAGGACGTGACTTAGCTATTATCTGTGTCTGGATTAGTCAACGTGTAACGAGTGATTCCTTAGTTCGACTGTGTAGTCAACTTCATGCTGTTACAGGAACTTTTATGAGTCCAGAAGGACTAAATAAACGTTTCAATAAGAAGGCTGTTTGCTTTTTAAAACATATTTTCTCCACATTATTAAAAAATAAAATTTCTGATACATCAGTGATTCCAAGCTCTTCAATCACTTATTTTCAACGGATTCGTATTTTAGATGCAACGATTTTCCAAGTGCCAAAACATTTAGCTAGTGTGTATCCTGGATCAGGTGGTTGTGCACAAACAGCGGGTATAAAGATTCAATTAGAATATGATTTACATAGCGGACAGTTTTTAAATTTTCAAGTTGAACCAGGAAAGAATAATGATAAGACCTTTGGAACAGAATGTTTAGCGACATTACGCCCTGGCGATCTATGTATTCGCGATTTAGGCTATTATTCACTGGACGATTTAGATCAAATGGACCAACGAGGCGTGTATTATATATCGCGGCTTAAACTAAACAATATGGTGTATATCAAAAATGAGTTTCCTGAATACTTTCGAAATGGGACAGTAAAAAAAGAGTCTCAGTACATCAAAGTTGATTTAGAACAGATTATGAATACCTTAAAACCAGGACAAGTCCATGAAATAACAGACGGTTATATTGGAAAAGATAAAAAACTATTCACAAGAGTTATTATGTATCGATTAACTGAAAAACAACTTCGTGAGCGTATGAAAAAACAAATGTATACGGAAAGTAAAAAGGGCATTACATATTCAGATAAAAGCAAAAGATTAGCTGGTATTAACATATATGTTACCAATATACCTTGGGAGATTGTTCCGATGGAACAAATACATGATTTTTACTCTCTTCGCTGGCAAATCGAAATTATCTTTAAAACTTGGAAATCACTTTTTCAAATCCATCATTGGCAAAATATCAAACAAGAGCGATTAGAATGTCACATTTATGGAAAACTAATTGCTATTTTTCTATGTTCTTCTACTATGTTCAAAATGCGACAGTTGATTTTACAAAAGAAACAAAAAGAATTAAGCGAATATAAAGCCATTGGAATGATACAAGATCATCTATACATCTTGTATCAAACTATACAACAAAACACTCAAGAAATAACAAAAATCTTGTGCCGTCTATTCAACCTCTTACTGAAAAATGGACGAAAATCTCACCGATATGAGAAGAAAACAGTCTTTGATATCCTGGGTGTTATTTATGAGTATAGTGGATTGGAAAAACAAAAAAAATTGCATGATTTTTAAAATTGGGTTGATTGAGGTTTATTTGGTATACTCATTTTTAAGGACACAAAGTATTTTAAGAGTTTTTCCGTTCATATGAACGGAAGTGCATTTTGTTTTGGCTCTTAAGTTGATGGGCATGGGGTCACCATATCATTTCGGGAAAATTGTACGTTTAGACATAATTTGGACACAAATTGACCGATTCCCTGTAAGTTAAGGAATCGGTTATTCATTTTATTGCTTTTTTATAGAGTTTTTATCTCGTAATGGTCTTAGATTATTGAAATTTGTTTTTTGGTTTAAGTTCCACACATAATCACCTGTCAATGTGATATGTTCCCATAGGTTATCTAATATATCGTTATTATAGTCATCGTTCATTCTACAAGCGTCTATCAACACCAATGGAAACTTTAAATGAGTCAATAAAAGATAGTGATTTGACTCCATTATCAATGGCCTTAGATAAATTACTACAAACTCAATATCAATATTATCAAAACCAATTAAAAAAATGGGAACGAAAACAACAAGAACAAATGACTTTTATGAATCAATGGGTTCATCAAATGAAAACACCTCTTTCTGTTATTGAGTTAATTACACAAGATGCAGATGACTCTCGATTTGACAGTATTAATGAAGAAACGGAAAGAATCAAAAAAGGATTGGAAATGGTCTTATATGTTGCTCGTTTAGAAACATTTGAACAGGATTTTCATGTAGACAGATTGCGAATATTAGGAATGATTGATTCTGTTATTCATGAAAATAAACGTCTGTTTATACGTAGTTATGTGTATCCAGAGGTAAAGGTAGATCCGAGTCTTATTGTAGAAACAGATAAGAAATGGTTTCGATTTATACTCAATCAAGTGCTGTCAAATGCAATTAAATATTCATCAAGTAAGAAAGAGAAAGTAATAGTATCGGCGTATTCAAAAGGACGAGCAATTATTTTGGAAGTAAGAGATTATGGAGTGGGCATTCCTACTGCTGATTTACCACGTGTTTTCAATCCATTTTATACTGGAGAAAATGGTAGGAAATTTAAAGAGTCTACGGGAATGGGATTATATCTTGTTAAAGAAGTATGTGAAAAATTAAATCATAAGATTGAGCTAGAATCTGAAGTAGGTAAGGGAACAAAAGTTAGAATCGTATTCCCATATGCATCTCGTTGAACGATGAAAGGTAGACTTTTCATCGGTTTTTTCTTTTGAATCTTACAAACTTGTTAGATAAATGTTAGGGAAATCGATAGGAAAAATCCTATGCAATATGTACATTGTATGTAGAATCAAAACTGAAAGGAGAAAGGAATTATGATACAAAAGCAACGTATTGAAATAGTTGATTATTTACGGGGATTTGCGCTTATAGGCATTACTTTTACAAATATATTTCAAAACACGAGTATGGTGAGCACTGATGCCCATCCTTATTTTAGCTCTTTCGTTTACACTTTCATGGTATCAAAATTTATTTATATATTTATGTTCCTTCTAGGCTTATCTTCTGCATTATTAATGTCAAATTTAAAGAAGAGGGGTGAAAGGGCAAATTTAATATATATCCGGCGTTTTAGTATCCTGTTATTAATTGGTGTTACATGTACATTTGTAGGGGTCCCTGCCGGTGGATTATTTATTATGTATGCAATTTATGGGCTAATAGGATTTGTATTTCAGTATATACCACCGACGATTAACATTGTCGTTTTTATCGCTATTGCAATATTAATTTGGTTCACACGTGACATGGTTTTAATTGAAGGTGAATCAACTAATAATCAAATTGTATCTTTAGTAAGCATGTTAAGCGGGTTTTCAATGGTTATTTTAGGGATATTTTTAGGACAAGTATCTTTTTTCAATCACCTACAAAGATATAAGGTATTACTTGTAACAGGTTTAGTCCTCCTTTTCTTTTTAACATACTATTCTTATGGCTGGATGAATAATTTTAGTTCTTTCGTACTGCCCCTATTTTATATTGTTTGCTTTACCATTTTAAGTATGATTCCCATGGTAAGAAGTATGTTCTCATGTTTAATCGCATTTGGCCGAATGTCTATGTCAAACTTTATTGTGCACACATCGATTGTTTTTGACTATTTAGAAAATGGAAAATTCTCATTCTTAACCTATTTAGGTATCGGTCTATCCATTATTGTTATACAAATTATTTATAGTAACATATGGTTAAAGTACTTTAGAATGGGACCTTTAGAATGGATATGGCGTATGGGAATATATTGGAAGAAAGTTCGAATTGTAGATTCATTCGCGAAAGATTCTAATTTTAAAGAAAACAAAACCTGTTAAAGAAGTATGTGAAAAATTAAATCATAAGATTGAGCTAGAATCTGAGGTAGGTAAGGGAACAAAAGTTAGAATCGTATTCCCGTATGCATCTCGTTAACCGATGAAAGGTATACCTTTCATCGGTTTTTTCTTTTGAATCTTACAAACTTGTTAGATAAATGTTAGGGAAATCGATATGAGACATACTAAGTATAGGTTACACTTCATGTATCGAAAAGAGAAATGGAAGGTGAAATACTTGTGGAGATACTACATGTTTCAGATTTAGGGAAAGTTTATCCTGGGAAAATTTCTTATACAGCATTATCCCATATTGATTTAAAAATAAACAAAGGCGAATTTGTAGGAATTATGGGACCATCTGGGAGTGGTAAAACAACGCTATTAAATATGGTGTCTACTATAGATGCTCCAACATCAGGAGAAGTATTAATTCATGGAGAAAATCCATATCTGTTATCTCCAGATCAGTTGTCTTTATTTCGAAGACGTGAATTAGGGTTTGTTTTTCAATCATTTAATCTCCTTAATACACTGACAGTGAAAGAAAATATTGTTCTTCCACTTACGCTTGATGGTGTAAGCTCTAGAGAAATGGAAGGGAAAGTGGAAGCTATTGCTGAAAAACTAGGGATAACTGAAATATTAGATAAACGTACGTATGAAATTTCTGGTGGGCAAGCACAAAGAACAGCAATCGCACGAGCTACTATTCATAATCCGAAATTATTACTTGCGGATGAGCCTACAGGAAATCTGGATTCAAAATCTGCTAGTGATGTGATGGGATTATTGACAACGCTTAATAAAGAAAATAGCACAACGATGATGTTAGTGACACATGATGCAATGGCTGCAAGTTATTGTGATCGCATTGTGTTTATCAAAGATGGACAGTTATACAATGAGATTTATTGTGGAGATAATCGCAAAGTATTCTATCAAAAAATTCTAGAGGTTTTAGCATTATTAGGAGGAAATGCAAATGACTTTTCGACAGTTCGCATTTAATAACGTCATTCGAAGTAAACGAACATATTTGGCTCATTTTTTAAGTAGTACGTTTGCTATTATGATTTTCTTTACTTATGCATTACTTGCATTTCA
>NZ_JBHWYR010000146.1:0-6323 GCF_042728695.1 Bacillus sp. NPDC060175 | reverse complement strand
GATATTAATTCCAGTGATTATTGCATAGTAGGAGCAGAATTTTCCATCTTAGAATCTAAAGAAAATATAGTTGGATACGGGAGGGCTACCACTTTTCAAGAAGCAGAAAATATAGCTATTTTAGAAGCGATAGAAAGATTTTGCATGTTTAATATTGAAAATTGTACCCACAGAGGCATCTTAAAGGAAGTTATTGAAAATCCATATATTAGAAATGAATTGAAAGAGTATGAAGATGAGAATATATATTATATTGAAGCACATAATTATAAGACAAATGATTCATCAAATATCCCTTTACAATTTGTTGATTTAGTTGTTAAAGATAATAAGAGAATGGTTTTAGAAACTTCTAATGGCACCGCAATAGGAACGAGTTATCACGAAGCGATGTTATATGCATTATTAGAGTTTATTGAAAGAGATGCATTTTTAACGTTTTGGCACAAGAAAGTTAAATTAGATATGATTGATGTAGCGAGTTTAAATGTAGAACAAAAAAATATTATAGAAAATTTCGAAAATGATGGAAAGAAAGTTTATTTATTTGATATGGCTATTGATATAGATATACCAACAATTCTCTGTTTAATCATATCAAATAAAGAAAAACCTGCTACATATGTAAGCTCAGGGACGCATATTGACCCTGAATTAGCAGTAGATGCGGCTTTAAAAGAAGCTATTGTTGCACATAACATTTATAGAACGAATAATGCGGTAGGAAAATTATATAATAATAAATTTGAAGTTGAAGGTCTATCAGATCATTTTAATTACTATTCACATCCAAGTAAAATTACTACGTACGATTGGTTAATTGAAACTAGTGAAAAAAAGAATTTGTATGAAGTATATCCGAAGATAGAGAAGAATTTTAGTGATGTAGAAGCTGTAGAATTCGTAATTAAAAAAATGGAGAATATAAAAGAAATATATAGTGTTCTTTTAGAAAATAGATTTATACAAAATAAGGGCTTATATGTAGTTAAAGTTGTGATACCAGAAATGCAGACAATGTATTTTGGATATAAGAATAAGCGTATAAACATTAATCGACTAGATGCTGCTATTAATAATTCGAAGCATAGATATAAGGTAGAATTTAATAGGGGAGAATACTATGATGAACCACATCCCTTCCCTTAAAAAAGATTTTATAGAAGATTCGGTTATCAATAGATACGTCACTGGGGAGAAAGAATGGAAATCATCGCGTTATATTGAAAATATTTCAAGAGTATGTAATGAAAAAGTGCGTACTACTACAGAATTTGAATTTTTTTTAAAAAAATTAGCTAAAGCATTCTCTGTATGTAGAATAGAATTTGAAAATCCATATCAATCTCATAAGTTATTTCCAGAAGCTAGGGGAATAGGTACTCACAAGTTGGTGATAAAACATACATACAATAAAAAAATGTACACCTATTATTTAATGAAATATTCCTCTAGTTTTGAATTAATAGATGAAATAGAAGTGGATGAGACAGATGAAAATATCGCTTTGATTTTATATTTTGATATATATGAGATAAATAATATATATGGAAAGTTCGGATTTATATTAACATTACTTAATGGTGGGCATTTAATTGATAATATACAACAATTTATAAGTCATGAAGGTTTAATTATGGAAGGTGGAGAAATCTTTCCGCACGATTGCACATTTAGTAATGATGATTTTTTATTTCCTGGTGTAAAGATCATGTTATCCTCAGTTTCTCAAAGTAGAAGTTCAGAATATATCTTTAAAACTAAATATAAAGTGGATTTTGATGCGCGTACTATCTATAAAGATGACTATTATAGAAGTTATGTTGATTTTAAGAATCGATGTATCAATTCTAGAAATATGATTCGTTCAACTTTCAATAATCTATATTTTCAAAATATGAATATGAGAACTAGTGGTCACAATCTACAGGGATTGGCGTTTAGAAGAAAAATATGTGCTGATTTTTCCTTTTTAAAAGATATAGTGTCAAAGTATCCGTATTTAAAGGTGAAAGTTTTCAATCAAGATTTCCATAAGATATTATTTGAAGTTGGGGATTTTTTAGAATTGGATAGTGTTTCTTATTTAGTTCTGATATTTATTGATTCGGAATATTTGTTCACTCAAAAGGATTTGGCGTATGCATATTTATTAAGTGGACAATTAATGAATGAAATAAATTCAAGAATTTCTAATAAGCTTTTTTGTAGATGTATTCGGAATATTAACGAGAAATATATCTTAAGTGAAGGGGAAGTACATGGATTTCCGTTATATGCATGTATGATAGGTGATAAAGGTTTAGCAAGTAATTATAAGTTAGAAAGGTGGGAGTGTGATTAAATCTATTCATTATTTTATTCATAATTTCGATGATCAAGATAGATTAATAGTGAAATTAAAAGAAATATTTAAAGATATTCAATGGTTTTATATTAGGTATTGGGAAGGAGGACCGCACTTAAGGATTAGGTTTTTAGATGATGGTAATATATATGAAAAAATTTTATTAGATACTATAAGTAAACATCCAATAGAGAATAAGAAGATCTACTCAAAAAAAGAGTACTATGAAATGATAACTGTTCGAGAAAGTTATGAAGATCAAGATAATTTATTATGGTATACCCCATATTCGATAGAATATATTGAGTATGTGCCTGAACTTGAAAGGTATGGTGGGACAATAGGAATGCCTATATCTGAAAGAATCTTTAATATATCTTCAAACTTAGCGAGTGATATTATTTCAAAAAGAAGTAATCTTCATCAACGATTACTTCTTTCATTGTACTTTTCATATAGCATTTTAAAAACCATGGATGTTAATGTGAATGATTTTATGGGACAATATTATTCATTTTGGAAAACATATGAAAATGGAATGAATTTCAAGGTTAATGAGAAAGCAATTGAACAACTAAAATTTGCCATTAAATCATTAGATAGTAAGAAGTGTTATATGGAAGAAATCAATAAAGTTGTAACGGAGTTAAAAATAATAAAACACCTTCTTAACAATAAGGATTATATGTTATATATATTAAGCTCTCAAATACATATGCATAATAATCGATTGGGTATTACAGCAGATATGGAGGCATCCTATGCTAAAATATTAATGAGTATAAGTAGGTGAGGGTGTAGTGTGGAAACGGAAAGAGTCTAATTTTAATAATATATTAAAGTTGATGGAATTTCATTATTTAACGTCACATGAACGTAGCAACATGGACATAAATCATATTAAGAGTGTTCATACTGAAGAAGTAATAAATACAGTATGTTCGACAATCAATTGGAATGAATTAATTGTTAATGAACAGTTGGAAATGGAAAAACATGAGATTTTTCGAAAAAGGAGAACTTCATGGGATTTTAATAATTGTGTAGATTTAAGTAAGTTACATGCTATTTTAAACATAGGACTAGGTGTTACTGAAATAGTTAAATATGGAACAAATATAGTGCATAAGAGAGCATATCCTTCGGCTGGAGCAGAATATACAGTTAATGTTCATTTAATAGCAAAAAATATTGATAAAAAAATAGACAACAAGGTATTGAGAGTTAATGATGATGGATTAGAAGTACTTCATGAATTGAATAACTATAATTTTAATGAAATTTGTTCTTCTACAAAGTATGGAGTTAAAAGTTTTGAAGATGCCAATGTATTAATTTTTTTAACTATAGAATTTGAAAAGTTATTTTCAAAATATGGTGCATTATCATATAGATTGGCACTACTAGAGGCAGGGCATATGGCTCAAAACCTTCAATTGGTAGCAAGTAATTATAATATTAAATCAGTTCCGTTAGGTGGGTTTTATAATGAAGAAGTAAAATCAACCTTAAAATTAGATACTGAAGAATGTCTATATATTTTAGCTTTGGGGTGAATGTATGCTTTTTTGGAAAAATAACTATAGATTATTTGAAGAAGCAGGAACTTTAGTCATATATAATTTTAAAACTAATAAGGCTGAAAAAGCTCTTGATATTAAGAATAATCGAAAAGAACAATTTCAAAAATTAAATGAAATAGATTTAAACAGCACTGATCAGCAAAAATTATTTAATTTAATAAATCCCGCTTTTAACAAATATCTAAAAGAATTTGGTAAAGAAGAATTGGAGCAGTTAGCAAAAATACAAAAGTTTAGTATTCAGTTTGCATTAAATTTAAAAGATTCTTATGTTTTGAAGAGTAATTTAATACAAATAAATATTGAAATGTTTCATTTGTTTTACCGGATTTTCAATATTTCTGTATATGAGGATTTATCGTTTGATAATTTTAGAGTTAGCAGGTATTCAACTAATCAGCTTAAAAGCATATTTAATAATGCTGTGTGTAATGATAAAAAGGTTTATTTGGTTAATTATAATAGTGTGTCTAGAGACGACATCGAGTATATAGAGGATACTTGTAATAAGAAAAATTTAATTAGGTTGTATTACGGTGAGACAAAGAAAGAAATAGTGATTGGCCCTGGTTTAATTGGAAATGAACAGAAAGTATCAGTTTTAAAAATATACGAAGGGCACTATTTTGAAAATACACCTTTATCATTGGAAGCTAATGCTTTAATCTCTTCACTGCTAACTTATGAATTACCAAAATACCATGAGAATTTGATGAATTTATGTGTAGAAGATATAAGTTTGTGTAAAGGGAAAATTTTTATGATTAATAAAAAGAATTTTTCGGCAGAAGATATTATTTTATAGAAAAGGAGAAATGAAAGTGAATTATAATAGACATAAAATGGTAGATCCAAAGGAAACGATTAATAAAATTAAGGTTTTTTTAAAAGACCTTCAAGTAAACATTAAGGAACATGAGTTACTAAATACAAATGGATTTAAGTCTCAACTATTGCAATTAAATACAACTCCATTATTTGTAAATGGAAAAGGGACAACTGATATTTTTACACAAGCAAGCGCATATGGAGAACTAACGGAGAGGATTTTGTCAAGTGTTTTATTTAGATTTAATTATAAAATGGATCAAAAAAGTATTGAATTAGACAGGAATTTAAGTGTTGTTGATAGTCTTGGATATGATATTGATTTTGTAAATGAAAAGTTAAATGCAAACATAGATCAATATTTTTTAAATGAAATTCAAAAATATTACTTTAAAGATTTAGATGAGAAAAAAATAGTTATAGAAACTTATGAAGATTATTTTAATAAAGAATCTATAGATATTCCTGTTTCATACATAGATGCAATGTATACAACAAATGGTATAGCATTTGGTAATACATTATTGGAGGCTAAGATACAGGGGTTAAGTGAAGTTTTTGAGAGATATGCAAACAGGGAATCTGTAATTAATAGGATGACCCTCCCGATGATTGAAAATTGGGAACGGTTAGCGGATGATAAGTTAGTAGAAAAAATTAATCAGTTTAAAGATCTAAATGAATTAGAAATAGAGGTGCGTTCGGTTTGTATTAAAGAGCAATTACCGGTAGTCTGTGTGATTGTTTATAAAAAGAATGATGGAAAGTATTTTGTTAAGTTTGGAGCTCATTTTTCTTTTACAGTTGCTTTAGAAAGATGTTTTACAGAACTAATGCAAGGTCGAAAGCTTGAGAATGATTTTTGGAAAGCTAGAATTTATCCAGAGAATAAAGTTTTGATTGAAAAAAATCTAGAGGATATAATGAAAGATGGCGATGGATATTATCCTCCTGAATTCTTTAATAAAGAATCTATTGATAATTTTACATATGAATTTGGTGAAGATAATGATTCTGCATTATTTATTTATGAAAAATTACTTTTAGAGTTAGGGAACAAAGTGTATTTTAAAGATTATAGCTATAAGGGATTTAATGTATGTAAATTCATTGTTCCTGATGTGAGTAATGTGAATTTATCTATGAGTAATGTATTACAATGGTATAGAAATAATGAGAATCACACTCGTGCATTACTTAATTTTGTAGAATTAGATAAAAATGAAAGAATGCAGACGATTAAATATTTTAAAGATTTAGGAGTTGCAGATAATAGTCTTCTAACAGGGTTTATTAAATTCCCAATTTCATATAGAGATAAGTTAAATTATCTTACTTTATCATACCTTAAATCGATTGATATGATCTTAAGTGGAGAGGAAGTAAAAGAATTTGCATACTCAAAAGTAGTTAACTCTAATTATAATAAAATAAAAGAATTATTAGGGAAAGGTAATGATAAGGAGATAATTTATCAAGCACTTTCATATCCTCGTTTAAACAATAATGAAATATATATTCAAAAACAGAAAATTTCTTTCAATCAAGAAATTAAGGTTTTACAA
>NZ_JBHWYR010000145.1:0-6488 GCF_042728695.1 Bacillus sp. NPDC060175 | reverse complement strand
GCTTACAACTAAATCATAGTTTTGAAAGTACCAAAGATCATCAAAATCTATAAAAAATAAAATACCGTCCTTCTCAACTGACACTATTTCCCCGTCTGTTTTCTCAGAAACAATTCCTAAAGAATATCCTGGCTGAATTGAGCTATTTCCTCCGTACCTTACAATAAAGTGAAACTTTAATCAGTGGGGGTTTTGTCCCTCCCCCACTGATTATTAGCCCACACCAATCGGGCATTTACGAGCAGTTAATCTCCTGCCTAACTCCCTTGTATTTGCTGAATTTTGAGGTGGGGGTCTTACTGCTCGCAAATAGCGGGGTAAATCAAATAGATTCATCATGCTTTATACGCAATTCTTCCTTAAACCATTGTAGAGCATCATGATCAATTGAAATTTTCATCTTCGCTCCTCCTGTTTACGCAAAATCTTTTTTGCCTAATCGTTGTTTTACAAAAATGACAAATATAATTAAAGCTATTAATCCTGAAATTGCACTGCCTGCGAATAAAATACGGTAACCAAATATTTGTGAAATAAATCCAAGTAAAATCGCACCTAATCCAATACCTAAATCAAATGCGGTAAAGAATGAGGCGTTAGCAACTCCTCTTTTACTCGGAGCAACAATTGTAAGCATCGCTGCTTGCAAAGCAGGCTGTGCTGAACCAAATCCAACACCGTATAATGCCGCTGCGATAATTACACCCATTAAACTATTTGAAATAGTTAATATAACTATAGCTAAAATGGTAATACATAGTGCCGGGAGTATGATAAATACTTCTCCATATTTATCTAATAATTTGCCTGAAATCGGCCTTACAATTGTTAAGGCAATTGCATATACAAGAAAGAACGTCCCAGGATTTACATCAATTGATGACGCAAATAACGGTAAAAATGTTGTTATGCCTCCGTATGCAAACGATAAAAAGAAAACAACAATTGTAATTGATAAAACGGATTTTTCAAATAGCTGAATTTTCCCTTTTTCTTTTTGTGGCGTGAATGGCATTTTCGTTATTAACGATAATACGACTGCCATAAAGGATAAAAGAGTTGCTAATAAGAATAGGCCATGAAATGAATAATTTTGTACAACCCATAATCCAATCATCGGGCCGATTGCCATTGCAATTGTCATCGCCATCCCATACCATCCCATTCCTTCACCACGGCGTGAATCTGGAATAATATCAGTTATAGCCGTACCAACAGCAGTTGTAGAAACGGCCCATGTCACGCCATGAATAACGCGTAAAACCGCTAAAAATATAATAGTTGTTGCTAAATTATAAGAAAACATTGTTAGTCCAAAAAAGATAAGTCCCCAAATAATAAAAGATTTCCTACCATATCTATCTAACATACCTCCAATAATCGGCCGTATCATTACTGCCGCTATTGTAAACATTCCCATCATCAGTCCAACTTGTGATTCATTTCCACCAATCTCTTTAATAAAGAGCGGGAGCGTTGGAACAAGTAAATAAAACCCTGTAAATAAAAATAACATTGCGATAGTCATTTGAATAAATGATTTCGTCCATAATCGTTCCATTAAAATCCCTCCATAAACACGTAAAATATTGCAATCAACACATCAATTGTATATGTTTCATATTCCTTTTCCCTCCGCTATTAGACGTATCTTTTCGTAATAAATGGTCCACCATCAATTCACATTGGTCTTACGACTTTGTACGTATGTTTCAACCGAAAGTCCTATCTATATGTATCTTTATAAGTATTAAAAGAATATACTACTTTATCATTGTAACTTAGGAGTGATCGTCTTCATGTGGGTATCACCAAGAATAACTGCCGTTGTCCCATCAGTTCCCTCAATACATGTTCCTGCCGTTCATACAGCTAGTTCTGATGTTGGTATCGAACTTCCTGCCGCTTGGCAACAATATCAATCGACTGACCAAGTCACCCCTTCATTTTGGTATCATGGTACACATCCTAGTAGCGCTACTTTTTATAGCCCTAGTTATCCAATACCTCCAACTCAAATTTTTTATCATTTCCCGTCAATTTACTTTCAAAATTTCTATGGTACTTTTAACATTTAAAAATAATATTACTCTTTATAATACAAAAAGCACCAAAGAAACCGTTTTTCCCGGTACCCTTGGTGCTTTTTAAATGCATTATTTATTGTCCATTATTGGAAGGAGCCTCTCCTGTGTTCCCGCCAGTAGTTGGTGGGGTTGGAGTTTCTTGGCCACCTCCAGTGGTTGGTGGATTTGGAGTTCCTGGGCCACCTCCAGTGGTTGGTGGATTTGGAGTTCCTTGACCACCTCCAGTGGTTGGCGGATTCGGAGTTCCTTGGCCACCTCCAGTAGTTGGTGGATTTGGAGTTCCTTGACCACCTCCAGTGGTTGGTGGGTTTGGAGTTCCTTGACCACCTCCAGTAGTTGGTGGATTTGGAGTTCCTTGACCATTTCCATTGTTTTGTTCATTTTGCTTATTCTGTTCATCTTGTTTCTTTTGCTCTTCTTGCTTCTTAAGTTCCTCTTGCTTCTTTTGCTCTTCTTGTTTCTTAAGTTCTTCCTGTTTCTTTAATTCCTCTTGATTTTTCTCTTCTTCAGTTTTTTGCTGTTGGTCTTGTTTTGGTTGTTCCGTTGTATCCGGTACGCTCGTATTTGGAGATGAATCACGTTTTTCACCTTTTATACGCAATTCACTACCTTCTTGAATAACACTACTTGGCATTTTAAAGCGTGATTTATCTGTAGCCATCTCGCTCATCATTTCTTTAAAGATCAACTGTGCAATTTTCGTATTTTTACTACTAATATACTCGTCTTTACCATCTTTCATATATCCAGTCCATACTGCCATCGTATATTGCGATGTATATCCTGCAAACCAACTATCACGAGTTGCACTTTCTGGAATTTTATATTGCGCTAGTTGTTTTGAATCATAGTTTGTTGTACCTGTTTTACCCGCGATATCTAAAGAACCTACATTTGCAGATGTACCCGTACCTGATGTAACTACAGAACGAAGCATATCGGTAATCATATACGCTGTAGAATCGGCCATAACTTGTTTTGGTTTTTGTCCAAAACTTTGTGACTTGCCGTCTGGATAAACTACTTTCTTAACAAAATGCGGCTTCGTATACTTACCATCATTACCAAATGCCGCATAAGCACCCGCTATTTCAGTTGGTGATACTTCGTTTGTACCAATCGCTGTAGATTCTGTCGGTGCTTTATTAAATGTAATACCTAGTTTCTCAGAGAAGTCTTTCGATTTACTAATCCCCACTTCTTTCGCTGTTTTAATAGCCGGGATATTTCGTGACATTTTCAATGCATCACGCATTGTAACTGATCCTAAATAATTTCTATCAGCATTTCTAACTTCTTGTCCTGTTGAATACTTAAATGGAGAGTCATCAATTTGGTGATAAGTAGCCCATTTTAAATATTCAATTGCAGGAGCATAGTCAAAAATTGGCTTCATCGTTGAACCAGCTGCACGATCTAATTCAATCGCCATATTATGACCTTTAAATACTGCTTTATTTTCGCCACGACCACTACCTATAGCGCGAACTTCCCCTGTTTTTGTATCCATAAATGTGAAAGCACCTTGGAATTTATCATTTGGATAATCAATAATATTTGTATTTAAAATATTATCAGCCAATTTCTGTGCTTTTGGATCCAACGTTGTATAAATTTCTAAACCATCAGAACCAATATTAGCATCTGGTAATTCTTTTTCTACTTCTTTCACAACCGCATCCATAAATGCAGGATATGGCATTGTTTGTTCAGTTACAGTCTTAAGCCCATCTGTTACTGGAACTTTTGATGCTTCTTCCATTTCTGCCTTTGTAATATAACCATGTCGATTCATTAAGTTTAGTACAGTATTTCTTCTTTCTGTTGCCCTTTCGACATTTTCTTTTTTCGTTGGATCATAGTTATTCGGTGCTTTCGGCAAACCGGCAAGCATCGCAACTTCTGGTAATGTTAAATCTTTTAATTCTTTACCGTAGTAGTTTTGCGCTGCTGTTGCGATTCCATATGAACGGTTACCTAAATTAATTTTATTTAAATACATCTCTAATATTTCATGTTTTGAATATTGTTGTTCTAGCTTATACGCTAAATATATTTCCTGAACCTTACGCTTTGACGTTTTTTCCATCGATAAGAAGTAATTTTTAATAACTTGCTGCGTTATCGTACTTCCACCTTGAGAGCCATAATCTCCTTTAAGACTGACTAAAACCGCACGGGCAGTACCTTTAAAGTCTACCCCGCTATGCTCGTAAAAACGTGCATCTTCTGTTGCTAAAAATGCATTTTCTACTAATTTTGGAATTTGATCATACGTAACATTCGTTCGCTTTTCTTTCCCATATTCATATACCAAATTCCCGTCTTTATCATAAATTTTTGAGGATAACGGATTAACAAGTTTTGATTTCTCAAGTTTTGGCGCATCCTTTATCATAACAAAAAAGGTAGCAACCCCTGCCACTAAACCTACAATACCAAGTAGTAAACAACTGATTAAAAATTTACGAAAAAACGATGTTTTACCTTTTGGTTTTGTTTTTTTAGAAGCTGGCTGTTTTTTCTTTTGAACTTGTCGTCGCTCCTCTCGAGAACGATAATTTTCTGACATGTTACTTTCTCCTGCCTTTCAATTCTCCCGTTGATTTACATAAAATATTGAGGTCACCTTCACAAATATACTTATATTTAGAAAGTTTATTAACCGGAAGCATTCAATATTTTCCCAATTCACAGATTATAAATTTTGGAATACTTCTTATACAAACTATATTCACCTCTATTTTCTTCTAATAATACCGCCCCTTAAAGCATAGAATGTAAGAAGTGAATTTTTAATACCTCGTATAAATAATATACCTTTTTTTCAAATGGTCAATATTTTCTTATTTATAAATCAAAGGTGAAATAAAAATAGCACAACGATATGTACTTCGTGTGAACTTCCTTATAATTACGTATAAAGAACATTTGATATATTGCATGTAAATATAATACCTCTTTAATTATTAGGATTTCAACAAGACAATCCCCTTATCTACAAGAAACCATCTAAAATGAAAAGTAAGGAGTTGCGTAATGATGAAGCTCTCTCCCGTTACCTCAAAAAATTTAGTTGCTGTTGGCTATAACCCTTTTTCAATGATTTTAAGAATCCAGCTAAAGAATAGTATGTATGATTTCTTTAACGTACCAGAAAGCATTTACACCGGCTTATTAAACGCACAATCTAAAAGTTATTACCATAATACTTATATTAAAAATTCTTTCCGCTACACTAAAATTTAAACTTGAGTAACATACAAAAAAGAAAGGAGGATAAAATCCCTCTTTCTTTTTTAATATTTTCAATATCCATTTATCATCTATTTCTCTTATTAATTTCATCGTACGCCCGAATTTGTTTTTTTAGGCGCTGATCGGCTTTTTTATCATGTACGACAAGAACTGCGTGTATAGCTCCTGGAACCCAGAATATTAGGGTTAAAATGAAATTAATAATCGCTTGAAAAGGCTTTCCGCAAAATAAAACAGCTACCGGCGGAAGAAGAATTGCCAATAAGTACATCATCTCTAAAAAAACCCCTTTTTGTTTATTTTCAATCCTTATTCGTTCATTTCCTACACTATCAAATCTACAAAGTTATATTATTTCCACAAATGCAAATTAGAACTCATTATTACGAGTATTAGATGTCTGAGTGAAAATAATTGAGAAACCACTCACTAACATACAAAAGCAATATTCACCTTTTCTTCTATGTACATATTCTACACCTATATGAAAAAGCCTACAAAAATGAAGTGACCCCTGAAAGTTAGACAGGTCGTTTCATTAGGCAGCCTCTAGGGTATGAGCCCGGTATTGTACCGGGCTCATACCCTTTAATTTTGCCTTAATTCTTTTATGATTATAGTATTCTATATACTTTGCTAATTCTTGTTTGAAATGTGTTATACTTTCAAATTCTTTTCGATACAGAAATTCTGATTTCATGATACCAAAGAAATTTTCAATAACGGCATTGTCATAACAGTTTCCTTTGCGAGACATACTTTGAGTAATGCCACAATTCTTAAGTGAATGACGGTATTGTTTCATTTGATAGTGCCAACCTTGATCAGAATGAATGAGGAGTTTATCCTGATCTGTTATACGTTCCAAAGCTTGATCTAACATCGCTGAAACAAGGGAATAGGTCGGTCTTGAACCAATTGTATAGGTAATAATTTCACTATTAAACAAATCCAACATTGGTGATAAGTATAACTTCTCCCCAAATAACTTAAACTCCGTAATATCTGTAACCCACTTTTCATTTGGTTTTACAGCTTGGAAGTTGCGATTTAAAATATTTGGCGCAATTTTCCCAACTGTCCCTTTGTAAGAGCGATATTTTTTCATACGAACAAGACATTTTAACCCTAATTCTTTCATAA
>NZ_JBHWYR010000144.1:0-6538 GCF_042728695.1 Bacillus sp. NPDC060175 | reverse complement strand
ATATAGAAGTTTATAGATAGGGAAATCTAAAGCAAGAAGAACATGAAAATGTAGTTTGTGTTTTATTGATATGAAGTGCAAAGAGGGAAAATAAACTTTTTTGCAGTACATATAATAATATTTACGCATGCAATACCACTATGGTACAATATGGTTATTAACGATGGAAAGGAATGATGGGTGGACGATGATTAACTAATCTTATTTTTAAATGTTGAAATTAAATAAATTTCAATTTGTAAAAAATAGGATTAGTCTGCCCAATTCCAAACAACGGTATTGCTATTTGTTTTGCGTAATAGCTTATTTGGGTATAAATAATGTAACGACTAATCCTGCCAAAATTACTTTGGGAGGATTTTTTTGTTCTCCCTTAATGAAAGGGATCGGTAATATGAAAGAACTTTTAAAATTAAATGATGTTTATGTTGAAATAATGGAAAATACTTTGTTAGAGAAAATGAATGTTACAGTAAAACAAGGAGATGTTATCGGATTAATTGGTAAAAATGGTGCTGGTAAATCAACGTTACTTCAATTAATAAATGGGAAGATTGAGCCATCAAAAGGTACTGTTGAATGGCAGCAAATGAATATGACAACGGCATATGTTGAACAAGAAACAGAAACGTTTATTAGTAATGATGTAATTGCAAAAGAAGCAGAACTTCTTGCGAAATGGGGCGTGCCAACGAACGATTTTCTTACGTTAAGTGGTGGTGAAAAGCTTAAAGTTCGACTTGCAAAAGGATTTGCCGAAAATCCTAACGTCCTAATATTAGACGAACCGACAAATCATTTAGATGAGATGAGTACGGAATTTCTCATTAAACAAATAAAAAATATGAAAGATACAGTTATCGTCGTATCGCATGATCGATATTTTTTAGATGTTGTCGCAACAAAAATATGGTCAATTGAGGATAAGAAATTAATTGAGCATAGCGGTAATTATACGAGTTATATGAAAGCACGTGAGCAAAAAAGATTGACGCAGCAGCGTGAATATGAAAAACAACAAAAACGTATTGAACTTGTAGAATCACAAATAAAAGAATTAAGTTCATGGTCACAAAAAGCGCATGCACAGTCTACAAAACAAGAAGGTTTTAAAGAGTTTTATCGTGTAAAAGCGAAGCGAACGGATGCACAAGTTAAGTCAAAACGAAAACGTCTTGAAAAAGAGCTAGAGAAAACGAAAGTAGAACGTGTGAAAGAGGAGTACTCAGTTGAGTTCTCTATTCAAGCGAATAAAAAAGTGGGAAAACGCTTTTTAGAAGTAAAGCAATTTAAAAAAGACTTTCATGGAAAAATATTATTTGAAAACGTTAATTTTACAATTCAGCACAGTGAGAAGATTGCGATTGTTGGACCAAACGGTAGCGGGAAAACAACATTACTGAAGATGATTATGGGAACGGAAACTGTGCAAGGAGAAATATGGATTTCACCATCTGCAAACATCGGTTATTTAACACAAGAAGTATTTGATTTACCACTTGATAAAACGCCAGAAGATTTATTTTTAAAAGATTCATTTGAAGAAAAAGGGAAAGTCCAAAATTTAATGAAACATTTAGGGTTCCAAGCTTCTCAATGGAAAGAGCCGATTGAATATATGAGCATGGGAGAACGAGTGAAATGTAAGTTAATGGCTTATATTTTAGATGAAAAAGATGTACTTATTTTAGATGAACCGACAAATCACCTTGATCTTCCTTCACGTGAACAGCTTGAAAATACATTAGCGGAGTATAATGGAACACTAGTTATCGTTTCTCACGATCGATATTTTCTAGAGAAAACAACTAACACGAAACTTGTGTTTTCAAATAATACGATACAAAAGCAGCTAAAAGAACCGACAAAAACAAGAGATGATATTGAAGAGCTACGTTTAACGTTAGAAACAGAGAGACAAGAAGTATTAGGTAAATTAAGCTTTTTAACTTCTAACGACAAAGAATATGAAGAACTTGACGAACGATTCAAAGAACTTACGAAGCAGATAAAGGCACTTTAATGTAATTATGGGTACCTCTAGCTAAGAGGTACCCATAATTACTGATTTTTAAACGTGATTAAGGGGGATTACCATGGGAGAAGAAAATTCAACTAAGTTATTTAGACTAGATTGTGGTGATATTTATTTACAAGAGTTTTCCACTAAAGATGCGGAGAATATTTATAAAATATCGAATCAACCGGAAATAGAAAAATTTTTGCCAGACTGGAAATCAACGAAAGAACAACGAGTTAATTGGGTTACAAATTATGAAATACCAGCAAATAAAGTATTTCTTGATGCTGCTACAAATTCATCAAACATAGAGGGTCATTTTTTAAAACTAGGAGTATTTATTAAAGATACAAATGAATTTATTGGATGGTGCTGTACGGGCATTAAAGAAGAACTCCCTTCACCGAACAGAGAAATTATGTATGCTATTTCAAGGAAGCATCAAAATAATGGCTACGCTACGAAAGCGACTAGAGGATTGATTGACTATTTGTTTAAAAACACCACTTTAGATGTCTTAAATGCAATTGCTTTAATTAACAACGTACCATCAAATAAAATTAATGAAAAATGCGGATTTACTTATATGAGCCAACTGACGATAGAAAATCAACTATATAATCATTATCTATTGAGTAAATCAGAGTGGATAAAAAATGTTGTTCTTTAAAAAGGGCTATAATGGAATAAAATCATTATAAAAAAGAAAAGCTTAGGGCTAAAACTCTAAGCTTTTTTACGTAATATTTACTTTTTGATTTTACTTATAAAGTATAAGTTGTTATTTACCGTTTTGAAGTTGTATATTTATTCTTTATAATCTTTCACACTTTGCTAATAAAGAATGTAAGGGATAAAACAATTGCGACTATTAATGACGCTAAACATCACTTCAGTCTACACATATTCTAAACGAGAAATTCATTTAATTAATAAGGTCATGAATATTAGAAATAAGTAGCGTTGTATTTCATACTACTTTACAAATAATATAAGATAAATAGGTATTGTTATAGATGCATTGTCTGTTTTTTCATTTATCTTACAAGCGTGTAAGATAAATGAAAGATGAATCAATATGTGCTATAAGACAATTCATTTACACTTTATAGTGAGCAGTGGAAATGAAGGGAGAATATAAATGGAAATTTTACATGCAAAAAGTATTAGTAAAGTATATAAAGGGAAAATACCTTTTAAAGCATTGGTGGATATTGATTTATCAATTCAAGAAGGTGAATTTGTAGGAATTATGGGCCCGTCAGGTAGTGGGAAAACAACGTTATTGAATATGGTATCTACTATTGATTCTCCATCATCGGGAGAAATTTTAATTAATGGCACAAATCCTTTCCAATTATCATCAGAAGATTTAGCGTTATTCCGCAGGAAACAATTAGGATTTGTTTTTCAATCATTTAATCTTCTTAGCACACTTACTGTAAAAGAAAACATCGTATTGCCGATGACATTAGATGGTGTTTCTGTGCAAGAAATGAATAGGCGAGTGGAAGAAATTGCAGAGAAGTTAAACATTACAGATATATTGAGTAAAAGAACGTTTGAAATATCAGGGGGTCAGGCTCAAAGAACAGCAATCGCTCGTGCTATCGTTCATAAACCGCAATTATTACTTGCAGATGAACCAACAGGGAATTTAGACTCTAAATCTTCAAATGATGTAATGGAGATGCTAGATACTCTTAATAAAGAAGAAAAAGCAACGATGATGTTAGTTACACATGATCCTTATGCAGCCAGTTTTTGCAGCAGAGTCATATTTATTAAAGATGGTCAATTATATAATGAAATTTATTGCGGTGACAGCAGGCAAGCCTTTTATCAAAAGATTATGGATGTCCTTTCTTTGTTAGGAGGGAAAAGGCATGACTTTTCGTCAGTTCGCATTTAATAATATTTTTCGTAATAAGCGTACATACGCTGCCCATTTTTTAAGTTGTGCATTTTCTATTATGATTTTCTTTACGTATGCCCTTTTATTATTTCATCCTGATTTACAAGGGGAATTAAAATCGACGAGTACAACAATAAGTGCATTTGGAACATTAGGATTTACAATTTCGCAAGGCTTGATTTTTGTATTTTCATTTTTCTTCATTCTATATTCAGTTAGTTCATTTTTAAAAATGCGTAAGAAAGAATTTGGCATTTTAATGATGCAAGGAATGTCAATGAGGCAGCTTAAGAAATTATTATTAATTGAAAATATGTTAATTGGACTTGGGTCAATTTGTATAGGGATTTTCATCGGACTCATATTTTCTAAACTAGTGTTATTGATAAGCGCAAGTGTATTAATGATTAGTAATGGTTTACCTTTTTATATACCAGTGCAGGCGGTATTATTAACAGTCATCACATTTCTTTTATTATTTTTAATTGTTTCGCTTGTTACTTTTAAAATGATAAAAGTAACGGAACTTGTGGAACTTATTCAAGCAGAGGAAAAGCCAAAGCCTGAACCGAAAGCTTCTATTCTATTATCGCTACTTTCTTTAATTAGTATAGGCTATGGATATATTTCAGTATTTCGCTTTATCCCAAGTACGAATTTTATTACGCTCGGAATGGGTGTACTTCTAGTCATTATAGGAACGTACTTTTTATATACACAGTGTAGCGTGTATATATTGTATCTTGCTAAAAGGAGTGAATCATTCTTTTTAAAGCGAACAAATATATTAACATTTTCAGAATTAATTTACCGTATGAAAGATAACGCAACGATGTTTTTCATTGTATCTATTATTTCAGCAGTTGCATTTACAGCAATCGGTACAACAGCTGCTCTTGGTAATAGGAATTTAGTATGGATGACAAACCCATATACATTTCTGTATGAAAGCTCTGAAAACAACAAATTGGTAGATAAACATCTCTCTATTATAAAAAAACATCTTGAGGATGCAAATATTCCGTACCGAATGGCTTCATCTTCAAATAAATTTACAGAAAGTAACGTAAATGTATTGAAATTAAGTGAATATAACGAACTTACGAGAGCACTCGGGTACCAACAAGAAACGATTGAAAAAGAAGATGAAATTTTACTAATCCCTGGGAGGGTGTCACAAAAACAAGAATTTAAAAATGGTGACTATAAAAAAAATATTGAAGTCATTCAAGGAGATTGGACAAAGACATTTCGTGTGAAAAAAACTGTGGGAAATTTAGTTTTACCACATGATCCTAGTAGTATTTATATTGCTGTTCAAGATCATGTGTATGATGAAATTCCTCATACGAGTAATCCAAAAGATGAAAATATTCAACATCGTACTTACGGATTTGTTGTAGATGATTGGATAAAAACGAAAGAGATTTCAAATCAATTAAAGAATGTATTCGATAAAGATCTTAGGGACAGAGATTTCTACTTTGAAGCTTTAACATTAAACTTGTTGGAGGCAAAGCAAAAGAATGGTTTATTACTTATGGCAAGTGTTTTAGTCGGAATCGTTTTCTTTACATTTGCTGCTAGTTTTATTTATTTCCGATTATATACTGATTTGGACCGTGATCAACAACAATATAAAATGATTTCGAAAATGGGATTAAGTAAACGAGAGTTAAAAAAAGTTGTAACGAGACAGTTAGTATTAATGTTCTTCTTACCGATTATCATTGCAGTGATTCATACTGTAGTTGCGTATACGGCACTGCAACAATTAGTCGATTTTTCTATTTTAAATAGCTCGATCGTTATTTTAATTTCATTTATATGTATACAAGTTTTATATTTCTTTATAACTCGTTGGCGTTACCTACAAAAGCTTTATAAAGTTATGGAGCAATAGAGTATATTAGCTTGTAAGACTACACAAAAGTATGTGAAAAAATGAACTGTATGATGAAAGGAAACGCGATGAAAAGAACTTTAACTATTTTTATGTTAACGATACTACTTTTAATAAGTTTTAGTGCATGCTCTAAAAAGGAAAATTCATTTCCTGCAAACGGTTTATTAATCATTGGAGATGAAAATAAAATTTCACCAATTATTAATCGTTATCAAGAAATTACGAAAGAAAATGAAGTGTTTTCTGTGAAAAAAGGTAAAGTTGGAAATGGACAGGTATTAATTTTAAATGAATCTACAGCACAAGCGATGATTAAAGCAAATGTTTTTCGTAAACGAGATAATGGATCCAATTTAAAACTAATAGATACGTTACCGAAATTCCCAAAAGAAGGCTCGCTGTTGTTTACACATGAAGACGAAAAGAATATGAAAAGTATTGAATTAGAAGAAAAAGAGATTCCAGTTTCATACGATAGCGACGCTTGGATAGGTAACACTCGTAAATATCCAACGCAATGGTATGTGATTGTATCAAAAAATAGTGTGTATAAAGAAATAAAGGAAAATGAAACGAAAATGCACCTTCTTCATTTGAAAAAATCTCTAGGTGACGAAAAGCCTAAAATGTCGACAGATAATACATTGGTTAATGAAAATGTCAAAGTAAAAAAGCTAATTAAAGGTTTGGAAGGAGA
>NZ_JBHWYR010000143.1:0-6629 GCF_042728695.1 Bacillus sp. NPDC060175 | reverse complement strand
CCTTATGTCACTCTATATATTACAAAATCATTATAATACATTATTAATTTTTTTATCTATGATTTACAAAAAAATTACAGAAACTAAATATAATAAAAGGTATCACCTCTTGATATAGCGATACCTTTTATATACTCTTTATCTAATTACATTTTTTACGTCTGTATTCACTGGCCATTTTTCTAAAGTGTAAGCCATTTCCCAAAATGAATATTCATATTGACTACTAATAATGAAATGCTGTTTCATACGCTTCCGATCAGACTCTGTCACTTGTTCAGCAATAGCATCTAATCGTGTAATTTGCTCTTCAACTAAAGTACGGAACCAATCAGATCCATAAGCAGAAATCCACTCTTTATAAATTGGCTCTTCTGGCTGGCACTCTTTTAAACGTTCACCAATTTCATAATATAGCCAGTAGCAAGGTAAAATTGCTGCGATAATATCTCCTAAATGCCCTTCATACGCCGCACGGTACATATGTGAAGTATACGCATATGCAGTTGGTGCAGGGATAAAATTATCTTTTTCTTCTTTCGTAATTCCTAATTTCTTTGCGAAATTCTCATGTAATGATAGTTCTGCTTCATATGTATTTTGAGCATGGTGTGCCATGCGAGCTGTCGTTTCTAATTCAAGAGCCTTTGCAGCTCCTAAAGTTTGTACTCTAGCAAAATGACTTAAATAATATGAATCTTGAAGTACGTAATAACGAAAACTTGCTAAATCTAACGTACCTTCACCAAGTTTTTTTACAAAAGGATGATTAAAACTTGCCTCCCAAATAGAATCAACTTCTTTACGTAATGTTTGTGAAAAAGTCATTTAAATTCCTCCAATAATGTATAAAATATACGTATTTATCCACAGTTATTAAAACCGTAAAACAAAAAAACTTTCTTTACAGGCGTAAAGAAAGTGAAATAGACAATATTAATTTATTCTTTAAATATGATCGTCTTCCCACTTCCCTACGCTGGTATTAACCAGATCAGGTACTAAGAGTCTCAAAATTATATTTGATCTCAGCCTACAAAAGGCCCCCCTAGTGGATAAATATTTAGTTGTCGTATTGTAATTATCATAGCATACTTCGTGGAACTATCAAAAGTTTTAATTGTACACTTATCTTAAAAACCTTCTTCTTTCCTTACTTTTAATGAAGTTTCAATTATCATATCTAATAGTTTACTATAATTAATTCCAGCCGCATCTGCACTTTTTGGCAGTAAACTTGATTGTGTCATCCCTGGTAATGTATTAACCTCCATTACATATGGAATTCCGTCCTTCACCATCATATCTACCCTTGCATAAACACTACATTTTAATGCTTTATAACAAGCCAATGACGCTTTATTTACACGTTCCTTAATTTCAGTTGGAAGTTCAATAACTTCTTCAATTGTACTAACATCATCGTATTTTGCATTGTAGTCAAAAAACTCCGCTGCATGTCGAATCGAAATGATAGGTAACTGTTTACCATCAAAAATTGAACATGTAATCTCGTCACCTTTTATATACTTCTCAATTACTACTTCAGAATCCCATTCGAATACAGTTTCCAGCATTGAGATTAATTCATTTTTATCATTGACGATCTTTACGCCAACACTCGAGCCGCCAGAGTTTGGTTTTACCACTAACGGAAATCCTAACTTATCTAATTCATCAAGCTTTAGATCCTCCATTTTTGTAAGTTCAATCCAATCTGGTGTTTCTACTCCTTCATAACGTAAAATCTTTTTTGAAATATTTTTATCCATACATATACCGCTAGACAACATATTGCTGCCGCTATATGGAATACCTAAACTCTCAAGCGTCCCTTGAACCGTACCATCTTCTCCGTATTTTCCGTGTAATGCTAGCAATGCAAAATCAATGTCTTTCGCTTTTTCAATTAAATCCATTTTTTCATTTAACGTAATTGGAACTATTTCATACTTACTCTTATCTAAATGTGCAATCATTTCATTCCCAGTCATAATTGATACTTGTTTTTCAGAGGATACTCCTCCCATAATAACGCCAATTCTCATTTTCTCAACTCCAAGTTTCATTTTTTAATGTTTCACCAATTATTTGAATCCCGCTAACAATTTCCTTTTCTTTCAAACGTGAAAATCCTAATCGGAATGTGTTCGCTCCTCCTCCATCAGAGTAAAAAACATCACCAGGAGAAAACGTTACGCCTTTCTCATAACACTTTTGTAAAAGTGTGCGGGCTTGAATTTTTTCTTCCAACTCTATAAACAAATGAAGTCCGCCATCTCCAGTCATCCTTTTAAACGGAATGTACTGATTACACGCCCCAACAGCTAACTCATATTTTTTCTTATAAACAGATCTTGCTTTTTTTAAATATTTTTCAAAATATCCTTCATGTAAATATTGAAACAGAACAGCTTGATCTAACGTAGATGTGTGAATGGTTCTTGCTCTTTTAACACTTTCTAAATAATGAATCAGTTCTTTATCTGCAATAATCCACCCTACACGTAAACCAGGGAAAAGTACCTTCGAAAAGCTACTAATATAAATCACATTATTACCAGCCCCAGCAAAAGTTAATAATGGCGCTAAATGTGAACCTGAATAACGTAATTCTTCATTGAACCCGTCCTCTATAATAGGAACCTTATATTTCGAAAATAGCCTCATCAATTCCGTTCTTTTCTCCGAACTCGTAACAATACCAGTTGGATTATGATAAGAAGGAATTAAATATGCAAAATCAAAATCCTTTTCACGTAAACTTTTTTCTACTTCAGTCGTATCAATACCATCATCATTCATATCTATCCCATGAACTTCAAGCCCGTGTAAGCGAAAAAGTTTCAATGCAGCATGGTGAGTTGGATTCTCACAAATAACACGCCCTGATTTCTTCGATAAGGAAGATAGTACAATATCTAATCCTTCTGTAAATCCATTTGTAATTAAAATATCTTTGTTCGAAATATCTACACCTTTCATTTCCATGTAATGAAGTAGATAATTCATTAACGGTCGATAACCTTTTGCATATCCGTAGTTCAATACGATATCCCCTTCAATGGACATACGAGTAAGAAAAGCTCTTTTGAAATTTTCAACATCAAATAGCTTTTCATCCGGGGCTATACTATTAAAAACAATCATTCCTTTTTCCCAGCGAACTCCATGCTTCATTAAGTCTAATTCATCCGCTAATGTGGTAACTGTATTAAGTTTATTTTTCCAATCTATTTCAACAGACGAGGTGTTACTTATATCCACCTTCGCAACGAAATTTCCTTTTCCTTTAACTGCATAAATGAGCCCTTCTTGTTCTAAATCCGCATAAGCAGAGAGTACTGTATTTCTGCTCACCGATAATAATTCACTCAGTTCCCTTGTTGATGGGATTTTTTGATCACCGAGCAAATGCCCTTTCATAATCATCTTTTTTAAATAATCCTTTAATTGAATATAAACGGGACGATCTTTTACAACTTTAAAATCTTTAAACAATTTCTTACCCCCTGCAATTATTTTTACATATTTATTTCATTCTCAAAAGGTCCACTACATATGTATTTTTTAATAATAGCGGTACGGTCAGCAAACCTATAAATCCTTTCGATATAAATTGATTACATCTTTTAAAGCGGCTGCGGCTGCCCCTCTTGGATTTGAGGCACCTCCAAGCGTTGTCACTTGCCCCATTGAATCCGTAAAGAACGTAATTCCTTTTTCGGTACCATTTATACTTGCTAATGGATGTTCTTTCTCTAAATTAAAAGGTTGTACGCTAAGGTTTACTTTTCCATTATCATCTTTATTTGCTGATGCAATTAATTTAATAGTTTTATTTTGTTCTTTCGCATTTTGAATTTGGTGCGTTGTAACGTGCTCTATTCCTTTTATTCGCATGTCTTTGAGTGCATAATCTGTTCCCATTAAACCATTCGTCAAAAGTAATAATTTACATGCGCTATCCATCCCGCTTATATCTAATAAAGGGTTTGTCTCCGCAATCCCTTTATTTTGTGCTTCTTGCAACGCTTCTTCAAAAGTTTTATCTTCTTCATACATTCTTGTAAGAATATAATTAGTTGTCCCGTTTAATATCCCTTCTATTTTTTCAATATTGCAACCTGCTAAACTAAATTGCCCAATATCTAGTGTCGGTAGTGCCGCGGCAGTTGCACCACTATATCGAATTCGTACATTCGCCATTTTTGCTGCTTCATTTATTTCTCTCCAGTTTGTAACAAGGGCACCTTTAGAAATTGCAACTATATCCATATGTTTCTCAATCGCTTGTTTTATATATTTTTTTCCTGGATTTCCATCTTTAAGATTTGTAACTGTTGATTCTACTAATACATTACCACTTATCTTATTTGTTGCACGTTCCTTCGGATGATGTTCTATATATTTTTCAATTGCAGCAGTACCACAACCATACATCAATAAATGATGAATAGACAAACCTTCCTCATTATGTATTGCAATATTCCTACCTAATACGCCACTTACAACTAAATGAATTCCATATGTTTCATATATATATAAATATTTTTCGTTTAATAATTTTATAAACTCTCTTCCTACTGTCCCATATCCTGATAATACAACTTGAATTTTCATAATATCCCCCCATATTTTTCTACCAAATCCCTCTTTCAATATAATATAAAGCGCCCTCGAATTCCATCGAGAGCGCTTTATATTATCTATTTCGGTAACCGTGATAATTTTTCTGCAATTGTTCTATAAAACTCTTGAATATTAGAAAATCCTAACGTGTCTGAAACGCTTAGTCCTACCATATCGAGGTGGTCCCAATTTGCTTTCGTTTCGATATGATTCCATTTTCCAATCTGTAATGACTTATTATCATTTGCAGCAATATTAGACGAAGGCGCAATCATAGAATTTGTATTTACTACACCGTCATTTTGCCACCAAGAAGTATCTATTAATGGTCGATTTTCTTCATACCTTGCAAAGGAACCTAAGAAGAATGCATTACCCATTAACACTTTATTCATCGTTATATGAGGTAAATGTAAACCTGTTATAGGTGTTGCTTGTGATGCATGTCCACTATAGGATAAGTAATATACATCCGATTGCGTTTTTACCCAATTATTTAACTCTTTTGCACCATCAGTACTTAAATCCCATTGACTTATATCTTTTGTATTTTTCCAAATTGAACTATTTAGAATACGATCACTATATTGGAAAAAGGACTCTCCGGCATTCTTTTTTATACCCCATTGTTCCAATTTAAAATCATATAATGATAAATTATTGTTTCCTCCTAAACTTGCAGCTGTAATGAGTAAATCTTTAACAAACGGTAACAGAAGACTTCCGTCCGCAAGTGTTGTACCATTGTGAGGAGTTGCTAATGTTGTAACACTATGAACATACGATTTACCACCTTCAAATAGTGGTGATATCTTTGTGTTCGAATGATTTTTCACATAATTCTTTTCTTCAAAACTGCCTTCTTTTAATAGCTGCACTAATGTTCTTGTCGTTTGTCCACCCATGCTATGTCCGACTAAATGAATTTTATTTGTTTCACTCCAATTCGGTGCAAAACCACTATAAGTTCTGCCAAAGCGATTATGTCCATGTATCTCAGCATGCGCCGCACCGTAATCTACTGTTCCACCGTTAATTTGCGCATATAATTCACATGCCCGATCCCAGTTACTAGAAACAGGCCCAACAGCAGCAGTATATACTGTATAATTATTTCTTTTTAAATCTTCCTGTATATCATGAACACCACCCCAATATTTAACCCCTAGCATTTCCTCTCTACCCCATCCGGCAAAGCCATTCACTAAAATGATAGGATAATTATTTTGTTGTCTCTCTTCTGCATAAGTTGTTTTCGCAGCGACTGAACAGAAAGTCACTAACGCAAAAAAACATATTTTTAAATATAATTTTCCCATACTTTCTCCCCCTAATAAAACGTTTACATTTTTCTATGAAAAAGATTTACACAATTAGTTTTCAACTTAAACATAATGTAAAGTATTTTATATACATTGTATATATAGAAAACATACACAAATGTTGATAAATATTAATTCAAGTTAGTATTTACTTTTTACAATACAACTTGTAAATCTGATTATTTGAATTTATAATTAAATATAGTTTCCTCATGTTAACTGGATTTAGAAATCATAAGAATACTAATTTCATTGCTTGAAAAGGAGGAAAAAAGCATGCAAATCGGATTAAATATTCATACATTATCTCAACCTACTAAAATAACTCCTTCTAGTCTTGAGCATAATACTATCTCTTCTACTAAACTTGAAGGTAAGAAAGCGAATGATCCTATCAAGTTCGATATTCGTTCATCTGAAAAAGAAATGAAACAGCCTGAGCATAAATTTAACGAATTAGATTTATGGAAGATGTTAAAGGATAAAGGTGTTCCTTTATGGATCATCCTTGAAATGCTACAAAAGTCTCGTAAAGAAAAAGAAGCTCAAAATAATTCAGTTCAAAATTCAAATGCGATTGAAGAAACGAGTGAGACTCGATTAAATGAAGTAATGTAAAGCATAATATTTGATTGGTCTATAAACTAAAAAGAGTTCGAGGTTGATAAAATTTTC
>NZ_JBHWYR010000142.1:0-6716 GCF_042728695.1 Bacillus sp. NPDC060175 | reverse complement strand
CATATTAGGAGTGTTATTAATGCTTAATATAAGCCGCCTCTTAATCATCATACTTATTGCAATTTTTTTATTTTCATCAATATTATAGAGTTTAAAAAACCTCACAAAAGTATGTTTTGGTTCTCAATTGAAGACTTGTTTCTGCTGGGAATCGTACTTTTAATGAAAGAATTTTTCATCAAACTTTCCACATAAGCCCTTAAGTAAAACATAATATCCCATCAATAACGCAGGATAAATTATGATTGTTATTTTTTTCACTGAAATTAATAATTTAACTTCCGATAGTTATCTTTTATTTAGAACTACTTTATAAGCTTCTGCTAATTACTCTTTTTCGTATATTATCATGAAGACTAGAGCAAGCATGCCTTGTCATATATTAGATAAGGGATGTGATAACATTGGGTAACGATAACAATCAATTTATTTTTCATGTAGTACAAAGTTCGGCAATTAAAAGATTTATAATTATCGATATAATTGCTGGAACAGGAATTTATTGGACCGTAAATTTCATTTCTTCAAATGCATTACTCGCAATTATTAGTTGTTTTTTGGGGACAAAAAAAATGAAAAAAATGCATCATTCATAGAAGCAATAACTAAATCCCAATTCATTTCTTTCAAATTTGTTGCCTTTACTCTTCTTGAAGTGGGAAAGCAATTTTTCACAGTTGGCTAATTCATCCGACTTTCTGGCAGACAATACTTTTGATTGTCTGCTTTTTGTATGAGATTTTTCGTTTGACATATACTACTTTTGAACCTGTATACCAATGCAAGCCATTTTGGTGTTTGGGATTTCCCTTCCTGGGATAAGTATTTTTGAACTTATCCCTTTTTTGTATAGGCATGTATATTTGGGATAAAACTAATTACAAGCAGATTTTCTGTTTATTCGTAGTTCTTAACCAAAAGACTTTTCTCCTTTGAAGGACAGTAGGTACGACTGCTTGTCCTTTTTTATTAATATTTCACACACCATTTTTTGCCCCCTTCTAAGCATTCTATTACAGCTCCCAAATAGCCGATGTTTATATTCATACAAAATAAGCAGTTGCTGATACTTTCCTTTTTGAGTTACACAACACAATAAAGATGTGTAACTATAGATTTGAATCCATGTCCCTCCTATCTCAAAAGCTCTCCTAAATAACTAAAAAAAAAACACCTTAAGTGGGTGCCCTTTTTTTCTTTATGTAAGAGAACATACAGATAACATTAATCCTCCAAATGTCACTGTTCCTAGTAACCCGAATACAACTCCTGTTAAACAAACACAATCAGCAAGACAAATTGAAGATTGCGATAATGGAACAAATGACCTACTTGTGCTCGATCCATAATGTTTTATTTTTTCATAATTTATATCCAACATTAAATGTAGACATGATACACAACCCTCAATAGTTTGAAAAGATTCATTTTCTAACCGCTCCAATAACTTGTTATTTAAAGCAAATGGTAGAGGGTACTGCTTATCTAATTTTATATTTTGATAAATTAATTGCAAACGAGATAGCATACTATTTTTCTTTTTTTCAGATGCAGCTGTACCTTTCATATTATGAAATTCATTTAATAACAGCGTCAATTCATCTCTGTTGCCGTATAAATCCCTAGCTATTCTTCTCTTTAGTTTGTACGAATGGATAATAGATTTAATTTCAATCATTTAATTACACTTCCTAATTAAATATTATTTCCCCTTATAGATAAAAAGTACTTTTAAATCCTATTAACAATACACTCAAACATCTTAATTTACTATCGATTATCATTACATGAACCTTACATAGTTGTAATAATTTCTTTAGTTACTTACCAACCCGAAGCAATCCATCCTCATAATTAATATTGTGTATATCACTATAGAAAATGAAATCATTAATAAAAATAACTTGACTTAATTTTCTAAATTAACCCTTCTCTTTACTTTGTAATAAAGTATTAAAATATTGCTGGTTATATATTACTGCAGGATGATTAGGTATATAATTTGCTGCTAATTCATTATAATATAACGCCTTATCATAGTTTCCTAAATGGCTGTAGCACAAGCTTATATGGAAATATGGAACCCAATTGTAACTTGCGGGGTTATAAAGTATCGCCTCATTAGGATATGTAATTTTCGTGGCTGCTAAATACCAGCGAATTGCTTCTTTATATTTTTTTTGTTCCATCATGACATGCCCTATCCCAACACAAATTTCCCCTCTTGGATTCCCGTATTGAAAAGCCCTTGTAAAAGTTTCTAATGCTTTATCCCACTTTTGAAGTTGCATATAACAATACGCTAAGTTTCCGCACACATAAATATTTCCTTCTCCCCAATTTTCTTTACTATCTAATACTTTTTTATAAAATTGAATTGCCTGATCATACTTTTGCTGAAACATACATTCATTCGCATAATTGAACCAATTTGTAAGCGTAACTTCTTCTGTTTCAATTATGGATTGGAGAATTTTAAAATTCTGATCAATTCTTGGTTTTTCTTTACAATGAGTAATAGTTATATCCGTATGCAACAAATTTCCTTCAACTTGTATAAATTCGTGCACTTTGTTAATCCATTGAAAATTTCTTGAGCGATTAACAAGCCTATAACGTGTTGTAATATACATTGGCTCCATACTTAATCCAGTATTTAAATGATAAAACATTAATACCGCGTCAATATCATCATCCATTTCTTGTTTTAAATTTAAAAATTTCTGCTGATCCTTTTCAAATAAAACATCATCAGCATCCAACCATAAAATATAATCTTTTTTCGCTTTAGAAAATGAAAAATTTCTGGCCGCCGCAAAATTATCATTCCACTTATAATCATAAATGTTAGTTGTATACTTTCGAACAATATCTTTAGTTCTATCTGTAGATCCAGTATCTACAATAACTATTTCATCAACTATGTGTTTTACTGAATCTAGACACCTTGCGATAACTTGCTCTTCATCTTTTACAATCATGCATAAACTAATTGTTATTTCGGTCAAGATAATCCCTCCTCCTAATGTATTATATGATTGAAAAAGAAATTATCTTCACAAATACCTACCTCAAGATATGCATGAAGTTATTAGTTAATTGACTAATACTTCTAAAACTGTGCATACGCAATCTATATTTAATTACATAAAAAACCCCTTAATGATTTATCAATTTTACGATAAATCATTAAGGGGTTAGTGAAATTTATTATGCATTATACCTATTTTTTCGACGTTCCATCCTAGTTTGTCCTTGAACAGTACTTTCTTTATATTGATCTATTTGCTCTGCCATTTCATATGTTACAACTGGTTCTTCGTTATTACGCTCATGCATTATTTCTGGCGTTTTACGTTTAGAACCTTTTCCACCAAACTTAAATAATTTCATCTTAAATTTCGGTAATCTTGGAAAGCGGATCTTAAATGATAGCCTTTTACGTTTCTTTTTTTGTTTAAATAGATTTGTATTTTCTTTATTATTATCTTTCTCTTTTCGATGTATTAACGTCGCAAGTAATCCACCTAATATAAGTCCTCCAACCAAGAGTAGAAGATATACGTAATTGCTTGTCATTAAACTCGTCATACGCTCAAGTATGACTAACGACTGTACTTCTTTTATATCCCATAATAAAGCGGCCCATAATGAGAATAAACCTAAAGTAAGCCCGTATGTACGAAAGCGGAATATACAAGGTATTAAAGCGATACAAGCGGCAATTTTGGCATTTGCTATTATAACACTTGTTGAAATATCCTGATTCCAAATAACTAACAGTAGTGTTATAAATGGTGCATATGCTATCCAGCTACATATACGTGAATATATCTTTTTCGCAAAGTAACTACCGAAACTAGTAAAAAATAAAAGTCCTCCAATATATAAAGATTGTTCAAGAGGGATTTGCTTTAACATTCCTGCAATTGGAAAGAGGCCGCTCAGTAGCATTAATAATACATCTAATTTCTTCACAATTCCCCATTCCTTTCAAATTTTATTTTCAATTAATAAAAATCGCTTTTCCATATGATGTAGTTTTTGTATTTCTAAAAAACATCTTAATCCTGTATGTAAATAAAGTAAATACGTAAAAGAAAAGATACATGACAAAGGATAGCCTTATTTACATGAAAAAATGACAAATCCTGCTCATTATTACTAGCAGGATTTGTATACTATTATTTATATTAATATCAATGCATCTTCTTTTTCTAAAATTATTACATCTTCATCTAATTCGTCATTGGATTCTTTAAACTCCCTTGAATCAATATCGGTAGTATAATTTTTAATTAATTTAGCCATATGCATTACATGCGTATTATGAATATTTTGTTCCGAGAGCAAGGTTGATTTACAGCACATGTAATGTATCATTTTGGCGATTTCTTCTCTTTCTTCAGATTTTACACCAAACGGGATAACTTCGAGTATGTACTGCTGTGCTATCTCATTACAATTTAATTCGTATGCAGCCGTGCTATAGTAAATTCCCATTTGATCTACAAATAATCTCGTTTCATCCATAACATATTCTTGGCCTCTAACAATATAGTTCGGTACATCTGAGTTAGTATTAATTCTAATTATGTTTATATCCTCTTTAAAATTCGAGATTATTTCAGGTGAAACCCCAATATTAACGCTTTCATTTTGTAATTCTTCTATCCAATATTTCCTCATATTTGCATCTGCAATAAAATAAACTTCTTTATTTTGTTTATGTGCATCTTGCGAAATTTCAACTAATGTTTCTGACATAAATTGTTTAAAACTGACTCCTATATCATTCCTTTTTGATGGTTGTGGTAAAAACACTTTATTATTACCTATATTTAATAAAGTATGATCAATTGTACCCCATTCTTCTTGACCATATAATTTATATACTATTTCTCTCCCATTTATTTTTGAAAAAATAGGTAAGAAATCATATTTAGACATTTTCTCAATTGATAAATTTACAATTATCCCCGGTAATTTTATCTTATTCCAACTACGCTTTAAGAACCCCTTTTGTTCTAACAAACTAAGAATGGCATTACTAATTTCTTTTTTAGATACACTTTGTCCGATAAATAAATTAATAAATGCTGAAATACGTTCCGTTCGAGCGAATCCTTCCCGAATAATTTGCTTTGGATTAATTTTTTCGCGACCATCACAATTTTTTATTGCAATTAATGCTAATTTCATTTCATTTTGCTCACCTGCCGTAGCATGTACAGCTTTTACGACATCGTCTACTAGTTTCTTTTTGTTTTTATGGCTATATTGCATTCTATATGGATTTTGTAACACGTTTCCAATGTTATATCTTACTATTTTTAACAACACCGGATTGTCTGCATTTAATACATAGGAAGAATCTCCATTTTGAGCTAAAACTATTTTGCTATCTAATAACGCCTGTTCTATCTCTATTACTATATCATCTGACCATACTTCTAACGTAATTGAGTCTAATCCCTTTGGGGCAAATAAAGGTAATAACTCATTCTCATTATTAGTTAATACATTTTCACATTCTGGAAGTAATGTGAAATATGGGAATATTCGTTGGAATTCATTAAAAAGTTCCACTTTTTCTCTTACTTTTATACCAAATTTTATTTTTGTTCCTTGAACTTTATATATATTTTCGTTATATGGAAGAAGCACTCTTACATTAGTTCCTCTAATATACTCTTTCGGACATTGGAGAATTTGCTCTAATTTAACCTCTCCCCCTATCCTATAATCATCTTTTAAATTTCTAAAACGTTTAATCCACTTTATTCCTTTTTTAGCTTGTTGCACTTTTAACTTTACAAATCTTTGCTTTTTATTATTTGATTCAAATTCAGGAGTTGAAATCAGTATTTGGCTCCGCTTTCGCCCTAAAAGTATAGAGATATCTTTATGATTATATTGTTGATAAAACCTCCTAATCCCTACAGATACTTTTAATAGCGGAATATTCTCACCTCCACGAGTTACGTATTCAAACCGATATACATAAGCAAAATAATCATGTGTTTCTTCATCTTTAATTGGCTCAGACATCGCTTCAGAAACATATTGTGATCGCAGTGGCGAAAAATATATTTCTTCTTCATTCTTATTTTCCATACGTAAAGGCTTTTCGCAAAAAATATGAGTAATTAAAGCTGGTACCCATTTAGAAAACGTTTTTTTATCATGTAATACTGGCACATTACTAATTAAGTCATACTGCCATTCTAAATGTGGTGGATCTATTAATTTATTCGGTTTCCAATCATGAATAACCTCATACCAGCTTTGGAAAATATAGTCTAACTGTTCTTGTTTCATTGGTTCTTTTGCTACAATCCAGGGCGTATCTTCCCTTAATATATATGGATTGTGCTGAATGAATAATATATCAGAAAACATTTCATACAATCTTTCATTTAAAAGTTTTAATTTGCTCGTTAATAAAAATGTTCTATAATGTATCTCTACAATCTCAAGCCATTCAATAGGAAAATAAATATACGATACTTTCTCATTATAGAGGGGTTCTACTATATTTTTAAATGCTAATAACCGTAATTTTTCCATATTATTAATACTTCCTCTCTTAATTTATATTGATCATGAATAATACTAGAAAAGATACTAATTTTTTTAAGCATAAACGAATCAAATTTAAACCAAGCGCATTAAAGGAAATAACTAGATTGAATTTGAATATTTTAATAATATAT
>NZ_JBHWYR010000141.1:0-6891 GCF_042728695.1 Bacillus sp. NPDC060175 | reverse complement strand
GTATGGAAATATAGAGAATCATCGGTAAAAAATCCCCTGGATCGCTTTAAAAATTCAGGGGGTTTTTCATTTGAATAATTATTGTTTCATTTCTCACTATGTATATTTATAATATGCTTTAAAAGAACATACCTTAAGTTAATAAAATGTAATAGATATGTCCTTTTCTATATTTAAATGGTGAGAAAAATTTATCTTTAAAAGATATTTTTGACAAGATAAAAAAGCCTGAAACTCATATAAGACTTCAGCAGTCTCAAAACGTTCCAATCCATGCAGCTATAGACATAAATAACAAAATTATATTGAAAAATCTAACTTGTATATGCGTTGCCTCACTAAAGTATTTATCTACTATTCTTAAAATAGTAAAGAGTGGTTTTTTATGTTGTTAATAAGATATAAGTGTACTTTGATTAGAATGAATATAGATAATTAACAACTAACCAATTGGATGAGCACCTAAAAGGGCTCATTTTTTATTTTATCGACCACATATATGTAATTTTACATAATATTACATAAATTTTGTATTTTCTCTTTTTTTCGACATAAATAGACAGTATACTTTGTACAAGCTTTCTATTTCAAAAATTATACGAGGTGAAAAAATGAAAAACACAAAGACATTAACTAAAGTAGCATTAACAACAGGATTAGCTTTAACAGCTGTGGCACCATACGGAATAGGTCATGCAGAGGAAACAGATCAATTACAAGTTCAAATTCAGGAGGACTCATTCCGTTCAGGTGAACTTACACAACCGTCACAAAAAACACCAGAGAATGTAGTAAAAGATGCTCTTAAGGAGAAAGCTGAACAAGCTCTTTCTCCAAAGCAAGTCAATGGAGAAACAGGAGTAGATTATAAAGTTCTTCAAAAACGTGGTTCGTATGATGGAACAACACTTGTGCGTATGCAGCAAACATACGAAGGAAAAGAAGTATATGGCCATCAATTAACTGCACACGTAGATAATAAGGGTGTTATTAAAAGTGTTTCAGGCGATAGCGCGCAAAATTTAAAACAAGAAGAATTGAAAAAGCCTATTAATCTATCAAAAGATGAAGCGAAACAATATATTTATACGAAATATGGGAACGATATCAAGTTTATTTCTGAGCCAGAAGTTAAGGAAGTTATTTTTGTTGATGAAAATAATGGACAAGCTTCAAATGCATATCAAGTTACATTTGAAGCGGCAACACCAAACTATGTTTCTGGAACTTATTTAGTAAATGCACAAAATGGTGATATGTTAAAAAATATGGTACAAGAATCTAACTTAAAAGCAAGTGAAAAACTAGTTGGAGCTTTAAAGGAAAGTAAAAAAAGCAGTCTTACATCATTAACTGGAACAGGAAAAGATGATTTAGGTATATCTCGTTCATTTGGTATTTCTAAACAAAGTAATGGCAAATATGCACTTGCTGATTATACAAGAGGGCAAGGAATTGAAACATATGATGTGAATTACAGAGATATTACTAAAGAAGAAAGCTATTATCCTGGTACACTAGCAACCAGCACTTCAACAACATTTAACGATCCAAAAGCAGTAAGTGCTCATTACTTAGCAACAAAGGTATTTGATTTTTATAAAGATAAATACAAGCGTAATAGTTTTGATAATAAGGGACAAAAGGTAGTTTCAGTTGTACATGCTTGGGATTCTGAAGATACGAACAATCCGAAAAATTGGCAAAATGCATTAAGTGCTAATAATGGAAGTATGCTTGTATATGGTGATCCTATTGTCAAGGCATATGACGTAGCTGGACATGAATTTACACATGCTGTTACTTCTAGCGAATCTAATCTTGAATATTACGGTGAACCTGGTGCGATTAATGAGGCGCTATCTGATATTATGGGAACATCTATTGAGAAATACGTAAATAATGGAACCTTTAACTGGACAATGGGCGAACAAACTGGATCTGTTTTCCGTGATATGGAAAACCCAGCTTCTGTTCCATCTTCACTTGGAGTACCGTATCCAGATGATTACAGTGAATTTAACGATTTTAATGGATGGGATCAAGGTGGCGTTCATTTTAATTCAAGTATTATTAATAAAGTTGCGTATCTCATTGCAAAAGGCGGAACTCATAACGGAGTAACTGTTAAAGGAATTGGTGAAGATAAAATGTTTGATATTTTCTATTATGTAAATACAGATGAGTTAAACATGACATCTAATTTCAAAGAATTGAAATCAGCATGTATTCGAGTGGCAACTAATAAATATGGGGCGAATACAGCTGAAGTTCAAGCAGTTCAAAAGGCATTTGATGCAGCAAAAATTAAGTAAGTTAGAAATATAGTTTTCATTCATATATTAATACGGTATGAAAAACAGCTAATGTCACTTTAAGGATAGTAGCTGTTTTTTTTATGTGGCAATGCATTAGTGAAAATAAACTTACTAAGTAATAGTCACGCTGTCTATCTCCAATAAGTTGCGACAAATATATAAGGTTTAAAGTGTATAAAACAGAAAATTAATAATATATTGACCTCTTAATAGAAAGTGCTATAGAATGAAAGCGATAACAAACGATTGCTTTAAAATGATTTCCCTGATCTTTTAGTATTTACAAATATATGAAGGCATAAAGAAATCTATTTTTTTAAGTTTTAATGCAAACGCTTTCGTATTAAAAGATCGTTGAAATGCATACGTGAAATAGCCAATATGGGGGTGAAGTAAAAGAGATTTCTAGATTAATTTAAGCAGTGTAATTTAGACGAGCATAATAAATCGCTCGTACTATTTAAAGAGAGGGTGTATGTGGTGCAAATGACAAAAAAACTAATTAACAAATCAGTTTTATTACTTACTATAATCGTTATGTTATCATCTGTTTTCTCTTTTCAGAATGTGAAGGCAGTTTCAAATTCAAAAACAACTGAAATTATCATTCATTACAAAGAGCAGCCTGGAAATACAAAAGACTGGAATCTTTGGATGTGGGGAGAAAATGCAAATGGTAATTCATATGAATTTACTGGTGAAGATGAATTTGGAAAGTACGCAAAAATTAAAATAGATGGTGACTATAATCGTGTAGGCTTTATCATTCGTACAAATGAGTGGGAAAAAGACGGTGGAGATCGTTGGATTGAAAATATAAAGGACGGTCGTGCTGAAGTTTGGGTTCTTTCAGGCGATGAAAAGGTATATGATTCTAAGCCTTCTTCTGATCTCTCTATTCAAAAAGCGACTATTGATAGTTTCAATGAAATTACTGTAACGACTAATGTCCCGTTTAATAGTAAGGAACAGAAAATTGAAATTGAGGGCATTAAAATTAAGGAAATTAATTCTTTTGATAAAAATGGTGGCGATATTACTAATAAGGTCAAAATAATTACGGAACAGAAACTTGATTTAAAACAAACTTACAAAGTTAAAATAGAAAACTTCGCCTATGCGAATACTGAAATCGGTAAAGTCATTCGTAGCGAAGAATTTGATAATCTATTTTATTATAGTGGTAATGATTTAGGGAATGTACATACTCCGCAACATACAAAGTTCCGCTTATGGGCTCCTACTGCGAGTGAAGCGAAGTTAGTTACATATAAAAAATGGAGCGATAAAGTAGGTACTGAAATAAACATGCAACAAGGTGAAAAGGGAACTTGGAAAGCAGAACTTAAAGGGGACCAAAAGGGACTCTTTTATACGTATAAGGTGAAAATTGGGGATAAGTGGACTGAAGCGGTTGATCCGTATGTGCGTGCTGCTTCTGTAAATGGAGATAAAGGTGTCGTCGTTAATTTAAAAGAAACAAATCCGAAAAACTGGAAAGTAAACAAAAAACCGAAATTCAAAAGTCCGGAAGATGCTATTATTTATGAATTGCATGTACGCGATCTTTCCATTCAACCTGAAAGTGGTATTAAGCATAAAGGGAAATATTTAGGTGTAACAGAAAAAGGAACAAAAGGGCCTGAAGGTGTAAAAACAGGACTTGATCATATGAAAGATCTTGGTGTTACTCACGTTCAGTTTTTACCGATATTTGATTATGCTTCAGTAAATGAAGAGAATTTAAATGAACCACAATATAACTGGGGATATGACCCGAAAAATTTCAACGTCCCAGAGGGCTCCTATTCTACAAATCCTTATGAGCCGACTGTTCGAATAACTGAATTAAAACAAATGATTCAAACACTGCATGATAATAATCTTCGTGTTGTGATGGATGTAGTATATAACCATATGTATAATGCCGCTGAATCTAATTTTCATAAATTAGTTCCAGGTTATTATTATCGTTACAATGAAGATGGAACACTGGCAAATGGAACTGGTGTAGGAAATGATACCGCTTCGGAACGAAAAATGATGAGGAAATTTATGGTGGATTCCGTCACATACTGGGCAAAAGAATACAATTTAGATGGATTCCGTTTTGATTTAATGGGTATTCATGATTATGAAACGATGAATGAAATACGTAAAGGTGTTAATCAAATTGATCCTTCTATTATTCTGCATGGAGAAGGCTGGGATTTAAATACACCTCTTGCAGCTGAATTAAAAGCAAATCAAAAAAATGCGGAGAAAATGAAAGGGATTGCTCATTTTAACGATAATATACGTGATGGATTGAAAGGTAGCGTATTTGAGGAAAAAGAAAATGGTTTTGTAAATGGAAAGCAAAACATGGAAGACCGTATTAAAAAAGGCATTACGGCAGGTATTGACTATGATACAAATTCGTCTACTTATCAAGATCCAGAGCAGGTGCTAACTTATGTGGAAGCACATGATAATCATACATTATGGGATAAACTTGAGCTAACTAATCCAGGTGAAAGTGAAGAAGTGCGAAAACAAATGCACAAATTATCTTCTTCTATTTTATTAACATCACAAGGTATTCCATTTTTACATGCAGGACAAGAGTTTATGCGCACAAAATATGGTGATCATAACAGTTACAAATCTCCTGATTCAATTAACCAGATGGACTGGTTGCGCCGTGCAGCATTTAATAATGAAGTAGATTATATGAAGGGCTTAATAGATTTACGGAAAAAGTACCCAGCTTTTCGAATGACTTCTGCAGAACAAATTAAAAAGTATGTAGCTTTTATCGATGTTCCAAAAAATGTTGTAGCTTATACAATAGATGGAAAGGGAAGTGGGAATAAAAGCGAATACTTTATGGTGGCTCACAATGCAAATAGGGAAGCCGTTGACATAACACTTCCATCGAAAGGTCCATGGAAAGTGCTAGTAAACGAGAATCAGGCGGGAAGTAAAACACTTTACGTTGTCCATGACAATAAAATTAAAGTTCCTGCATTAAGTTCACTAGTTTTAAAAATAGAGAAACCGATTAAATAAATGCAAAAAGCGAAGTGACGGTTGTTCTCACTTCGCTTTAAAAGTTAACTTAATATAATTTCACATACTGTAATTATATTACAATTTAATAAACAAAAAGAGAAGAACTCACCAAGGTTCTTCTCTTTTTTATATGTAATTAGGGTTTCCATAACTGTAGATATGGATGGTGTAAATTAATGGATGAATAATTTACTCTTAAAATTATAACAGAACAATTAAAGATTTTTATATGTAATATTGCATATAAAGGGTAAACAACAATAATTTCTTTTCATAAAAATAAGCCCCTGGTGAAAATGATGAGTACCCCTTTTCCATATGAAATGAACTTGGTATAAAATGAAAGATTACAAGTATAAGATTCTATACTTAGTAATCCCTCACTTTAAGGTATGTCTTTGGGGAAGTGAGGGGAGTTCAATCGATTCTGAATAAAATTGATAGTATCAGTTGCAATTTTTTTACGCTTAAGAACAATCCCAGCATGTCCACATGTATAAATATATCGCGTAGGTCTTTCCCAGGATTCCCACAAATAGTCCGTATCCTCAGGATGCACATATAGATCGTGCTTGCCTGAAATTAATAAAATATTTTCTTTTTTCACTTTTGGTAATGCTTGACTCGGTTCAGTGATTTTCCAATAATTTATTAAATCATCATACGTTACACCATGATGTTCCAAGTCTTCTCTAATAAATTTACCTGGATTTGTCTTCCAAATCGAATAAGAAAGTCGATTCGCGTAGAAAATGGATGCTAATACATCAATCTCTGGTTCAACAAGAGATGTTAAGTTAGTAATAACCCCACCTAAACTGACTCCTATTAAAATCAAGGGGCCATTTTTATTTGCTTTAATCCATTTAATCAAAGCTCGTAAATCAGCTACCGCTTGTCTAGTGGCTTGTACAGTTCGTTCAATATTGGCACTTACCATGTACTCTCCACTGAATAAGGATTGGTTGGGTTTTCTTTCAAAATGATAGGGTAGAGTGAAATAATACATATTCCACTTCAAGTTGGTCATATGGTCGTGAAATATTTTTTTTACACGTTCGTTAGAATCCATTCTCCAACCGTGAACAAAGATGACATGAGGTGCATCTGCATTTTTATGTAAAAATAATTCCCCAGTCACAGAGTCGTTGCGTGAATCACCAGATTGAACCGAGCTTTTATATTTGAATTGTCCCACCATGTATTCTTTTTCCTGCTTTGAATGCTTAATGTTAAAATGAATATCAGATGGTTGTATTTTATAAAAAAATTCTATGTCCTTTATATATAGTGAGGTGTTAGAAAGAGAAGTATACTGAAACTCGACACTTCTTTTTTTGTGCAAATCATACAAGGCATATCGATCAATGAGTTTTGAAAAAATCAAATTAACCCCCTCCAAAATACATATTGTTTTAAAACATGGATAAAATTTATGTTTTCTTTATGCTGTTAATTAATTATAAAAACAGGTGATAAATTTGTATATTATATTATAAAGCTAGTAATAAAATAAAAC
>NZ_JBHWYR010000140.1:0-6915 GCF_042728695.1 Bacillus sp. NPDC060175 | reverse complement strand
CGACTCCCTTATGTTAACATTTTCATATTTCAATGTCAACCAAGTTTTTTTATTTCTTTTGTCGCTTTCTGCGTTTTTGCTATCGGCGACTTGTTCTATATTACACCTCTATAGGCTAATCGTCAATACCTTTTTATAAATATATTTAATTTAATACCTTCGTACTCTTTTAGCTCTAGATAAGGACCTATAAAGATTTCATTAAAATAGAAACCATCGTCTACTTTTCTTTACTAATCTATTCTTCTACATACTATTCAATTTAGACACTTCTCTATTACAAAGGACTCGCCCCCCATCTTACCGAACATTCTTTTCAGCTAAACTAGCAACCTTATTTTAACAATTACTAGTATATAATTAGAAAGTTGCTTTATTTTTTATTACCGCTCCCTACTCCCCTTTGTTTATCAAATTGTAATATCAATAACATTCTATTAGAAACAGGTGACGATATGAAAGATATACGTATTCTTATAGCAGATGACGATAAAGAAATTCGAGACTTATTAAAAAGATATTTAGAGCGAGAATTATATATGGTAGATACTGCAATTAATGGCGAAGAAGCGTTGTGCTTATTTAACCAAAATAACTACAACCTCGTTATATTAGATCTTATGATGCCGAAAGTAGATGGTATCGAAGTGTGTAGAAAACTTAGAGATACAACTAACATTCCTATATTAATGCTAACTGCTAAAGATCACGAAGTTGATAAAATTTCGGGCTTAAGCATAGGTGCTGATGATTATATTACGAAACCTTTCAGTATTCACGAAGTGGTTGCAAGAGTAAAAGCTCTTATGCGACGTTTTTTAGTTCTTGGAAGTTAATACTAACGTACAAGAGAAAACAGCTTTAACATTTAAAGGACTAACTATCGATTTTAAAAAATACACAGTCCATACGAACGGAAAAGAAATTAACTTAACTGGAAAAGAACTTGAACTATTAAAATTCTTCGCTTCAAACCCAGAGCAAGTATTTACAAAAACACAACTCTTTCGAAATGTATGGGACGATAATTATATAGAGGATGATAATACCGTTATGGTACATATTAGAAAACTTAACTGCAAGAGAGAACTTATTAATTAATGCAAAGATAATTGGAGTTCACAAAAGGACTGCAATTGAAGAAGCATTAGAAATTGTAGGCTTGCAGCACGAAACAAAAAAAATAGTAGGAAAATACTCTTTAGGAATGAAGCAACGCTTAGGAATTGCACGTGCTCTTCTCCATTATCCTGAACTACTCATACTAGATGAACCAACTAACGGACTTGATCCAATCGGTATTAAAGAAATGCGAAAACTCATTAAATCTTTAGCTCAAGAAAGAAATATAACGATACTCATTTCTAGTCATATATTAGCTGAGGTGGAACAACTAGTTGATCGTATGGGAATTATTCATGAAGGAAGGTTATTAGAAGAAGTTTCTCTTGATACGTTGCGTAAAGCAAACCGTAAGTACATAGAATTCCAAGTAAATAATGATAATAAAGCTGCGATGCTATTAGAAAATCATTTTCAAATTTTTGATTATGAGATACATGACGAAGGTAATATTCGTGTTTATTCTCACTTCGGACAGCAAGGACACATAAACAGAACATTAGTTCGTAATGATGTTGCAGTATTAAAAATTATGATGAGCGAAGATAGACTAGAAGATTATTTCACCAAACTAGTTGGAGGTGGCACAATTGGTTAATCTACTCTATACAGAACTATTAAAATTAAAACGCTCTAATATGTTTTTGATTAAGGTGTCGCACCTTTTCTAGTAGTTGTAGCATCTTATATACATATAAAAACAAAACAGCCTACCCCCATTATTTTGTTTCATCAATCATTCACTGAAGTTAACTTGTATACTACTTTAGTTATAGGATTCCCCTTATATGGAGTTGTAATCGCTTATCTATTTACCCGCGAATACACGGAAGATACATTAAAAAATTTGCTAACTATCCCAGTATCACGTATTAGCTTTATTATAAGTAAGTTTATCCTTCTATTCCTTTGGATTATGATGCTAACTTTAGTTGCTTGGGCGCTAACTTTATTATTAGGGCTAATAGGTAGCTTCCCTGGATTTAGCACTACCTTACTTTTATGCTCTCTTGTAAAATTTCTAATATGTGGTGGACTTCTCTTTCTTTTATCTTCACCTATTGTACTACTAACTCTTTTGAGACTCCCACGACTAAAGTCGCAAGCCCGAATCCTTACGGATTTACGGGTGGGATTCTTGAATGACTAAGCGTTCGCAATCCATTTCTGTTTTGAACAGCCTTCAAGATAAGGGTATCTCATTGCCCCTCCTAAACCAGACCATAAAGGTGCTTAGGCTGATTGACTGTTACCATCAATCACAGTTGCGTAGCGAATATTCATCGCTCCAACGATATCACGATGTGTCTTAAACCCACATGGACACTTGTATTTTCTATCTAGAGCCTTATTCTTTTCAGCACATTTCGGACAACTTTGACTTGTATAAGCTGGATTCACATATTCAATCTGAATACCAGCTATCGTTGCTTTATAGGCAATAAATTGTGCCAAACGATAGAATGACCAAGTGTGTAGATTTTTTTCGTTTTTACGGCTTGTTCTTGCCGTCTGTCTTATATTCGTTAGTTGTTCTAATCGAATGACAGAAATACGATTTGCAATCGCAAAATTAATAATTGCACGACTTATTTTGTGATCTTTATCTTGCATCCATCTTTGCTCTTTATCATCCATTCGCCGAATGGCTTTCACTTTTTTGTCTTTTCCTAACTTCTTACGAACACTACGAAACTTACGCTTCTTATATTTATTGTGCCTACCACTCCCAAAGAAACGAACCTTATCATCATCTGTGATTGCTACCGCGGGGACCTTGAGACCTAAGTCTACTCCTAAAATTTTCATTCCTGTCCTTTTATTGATAGAAAGTGTGACAGATATTTGGGCTATCCACTTATTCGATTTCTTTATGATGCGAAGTGTACCTAATTTATGTTTTAACAGATTCAGATTACGATTGTTTTTATCGCTTAATAAAGCTCGGATTTTTACACGAATCGATTTTCCATTTACCTTCAATGGGATTGAAATATAAGTAGGATCAAATGAATAATTTTGATTGTTCCATACACAAACAGGTCTCTTTAGAATCGGGATGATTTTATAATGGCTTTTCTTTACTTTTGTAGCAAACAAACTTTTCGCGTCTTTAATCGCTTGATTCTTCACTGCACTTGGGATATTTGCTTCAATATCTTTTGTGCTTTTTTTCGTACTTTTCTTTGCTTCCACCATTTCCGATACAAGTTTATTTATAACTTTGATATATTCGTGACTGCTTTGTTCCAATAAACTTATTTGTCCTTTTGTTGGAATCAATTTCACTTTCACTGTTAGGTTCTGTGACATACGTTTCATCCCCTTGTTTTTTGATTTTCAACATCGTGTTCATTTGATACATTTCTAGCAATCAGAACAAAATCAGAACGTGTTTATAAACTTTACAACTGTATGAAACGAGGAGGTTTTCCTCTCAAACACTTTGAAACATTCTTCTATCATCATTTATTCTAGTTATATCATTTATTTTCGAAAGATTCCAACAAAAATACCCGAAGAAACTACCTATACTTTGGATACTTAAAGTACCACGAACCTTGCGATTTTTAGTGGTACTCCGCATCCAACCTCACTTTCATCCCATGCCTAAAGGCAATGGGCTTTCTTGTTCGGGAAAAGCTGTAATGAAAACCTATGTACCGCCTATTATATTAACAATCATTATTACAATGACTAACCTTATGATCGTAAATTCAAAACATAAAGACCTATTCCCATGGACCGCTACTCTAGATATAGCAAATAACGAATTACAACCGACTTATCCACCAGAGTATTCTTATATCATCATCGCAGTAACAGCTATTTTCGGATTTATTACAACACTATTCTATTTTAAAAGAGTAGATATTCATTAATTTATAGGAGTGAAACTATGAGCGATCTTATCATTGCCTTCATACTTGGTATTGTAGAAGGGTTAGCTGAATTTTTACCCATCTCTTCTACTGGCCATCTTATATTAGTCGGACATTTATTAGGTTTTGAAGGAGAAAGGGCAAAAACGTTTGAAATTGTCATACAGTTAGGGGCAATTTTAGCTATCGCGATTTTATATCATAAACGTCTTGTTTCTTTATGTAATATTAAACCCCTTCTTCGGAAAGAGAAAAAATTCAATGCATTACATGTTTTTCTTGGTGTATTCCCAGCAGTAGTTGTTGGCTTATTATTACATGATGTTATTAAAACATACTTATTCCAGCCGTATACTGTCGTAATCGGACTTGTAGCAGGAGCAATTCTTATGATTTTTGCAGAAGTAAAAAAGGCAGAGGCAACCGCTTTTTTACTAGATGATTTAACATACCTTCAAGCATTAACAATTGGATTATTTCAATGCTTAGCAGTATATCCTGGCTTCTCTAGAGCTGGCTCTACTATTTCTGGAGGGCTATTAGCGAAAGTAAATTATAAGACTGCATCTGAGTTCTCTTTTCTCATTGCTCTTCCTGTAATGGTCGGAGCTACAGGGTTAGACTTATTAAAAAGTTGGAAGTATTTAAGTGTAGATGACATTCCTATGTTTACTGTAGGATTCATTACCTCTTTTATAGTAGCAATGCTAGCGGTAGTAACTTTCCTGAAGCTTTTAGAAAAGATAGGTTTAAAACCTTTTGCATATTATCGTATTTTGTTAGCCATCTTATTTACACTTTTCGTATTGCTATAGCTTCATATAAGCCACATATTATTAAACCGATATTCAAGGAATATCGGTTTTTATCTATTTCACCTCTAGTATTACTCACTTCAATATGGCATAGTGGTAATACACCACCGTTAATAATCCGAATATTCTTTGAACTAATCATTAAAATATGTAAGATCAAAAGCTATACTTGAAATCCCAACCTAGTAATAGCATTTCTTCTTTAAACACATATACTGAATTAAAAATAAACACCTCAATTGATTGAATATGCCCATTACACCACTATAGAACGAACGTTCCATACCACTACTTCCTTGTATTTAAGTAATCGTACTATAGTTTTCCCACTTGCACTTATCTTCTCTACGAAAGACTCCCAATTATAAGATTTAAGTAGGTTTCATCCTATGTCTATATACAAACAACTGCAAGGTTTAACGCTAGAAAAACAAATCGGATTGCTAACAAATCATTTAGTTTCATTTAATAGTATTAACGGTACCGATGGCGAGGTCAGTATTATAGATGAACTATATAGTATTTTCAAAAGCACCCTGAACACCTATGGATTCAACATGTACCTCATAATCCAATAGGTAGAAAAAATGTATTTGCATTTGTAAAAGAAAAAACGCTTCCCCCTCTACTATCATTTATCATTCACACTTAAATATAGTCAGCATTGAAGAATTCGGATCGTTAAAAGAACATGCTTTCTCTCCTGAAACACTCGAACAATATTTTCAAACCAATGCAAAACCTGGAGAGTGGCTGTTCGGCCGTGGTTCTCTTGATATGAAAGGTGGTGCTGCCATTCATCTAGCCAATATACTATACTTCTCAGAACATGTGCATTTACTCGAAGGAAATCTACTACTCTTATTCAATGGAGATGAAGAAGGAGAACATCGTGGGATTATCTCTGCCTTAACCGAATTCGAAAGACTGAAGTAAGAAAAACAATTACAGTATCGTTTGGCTATTAACAATGATTTTATAACATCTTTATATAATGGAGATACTCATCGCTACATTTATACAGGTACTGCGGGCAAACTTCTTCCTTGTTTCTATATTTATGGAAGAGAAGTACATGTAGGTGATACATCGTCTGGCATTGATCCTAATTTTATTGCAGCCCAAATCACAAATAGACTACATAACAACTATATCCATTACCATACAAAACAATCCGGAAATTAAACATCCCATCTATTAATATGGGCGTCTACGGGAAAGATGACCATAAATGGACAGAACATGTTTACAAACCCTATCCAGTCAGCGTATACCTTTATTAATCCGTAATACAACAATACAAGTTTTAGATGACTACAAAGCTATTACAAATAAGCAAATTGCCCAGGTTTTATAAAGAAAATCAACTTTAGCTAAAGTGAGGTGAAAATACAAATGAATCCATTAGCACAATCATATTGGGATACTTATTGGGGAAACAATGAAAAACCAGAATCTGTTACAGCTTGGCAATTTGGTGATTCTCCTGATTATCTCGCTCAATTAGTCATTGATGGTGTAAAAACAGCAACATGCTCCGGCCATATTTTTTATGAATTAGAAAACGAACCGCTGCCGACAACTAAAGATTATAGTATTATACTCAACAGTCAGGATGAACCTGTAGCTATTATTAGGACAATAGAAGTAACTATAATGCCAATGAATGAAGTGACTGAAGAATTCGCTATCGCTGAAGGCGAAGGCGATCGTACCTATAGTTACTGGAGAGATACCCATATTCAGTTTTTTACAAAGGAACTAAGCGAACTTGGTCTTAGTTTTTCTGGAGATATGCTACTCGTTTGCGAACGTTTTAAGCTTATCGATGTAAAAAACAAAGTGAAGCTATGATAAATAACGATTTTACCGGAAGTCCATGCTATATAAATACATTTATCTTTAAACAAATAAGCTTGTTATCAATAGGTTTCTTGAACCATAGATAACAAGCTTATTTCATTAAACACAAAAAAGACGAGTCATTCTGACTCGTCTTACAGTTGCTTGGCGACGTCCTACTCTCACAGGGACAAGGTCCCAACTACCATCGGCGCTAGAGAGCTTAACTTCCGTGTTCGGTATGGGAACGGGTG
>NZ_JBHWYR010000139.1:0-6940 GCF_042728695.1 Bacillus sp. NPDC060175 | reverse complement strand
CATGCAGAATATAAAGACGGCTGGATGTCCTTTATTGTTGAACATCCAATCAAATAGATTGGCTTATGGAATTACAGGTTCCATAAGCTTTTTTTATAAAACTTAAGAATTCTTAAGGATTTTACAGGGTGTTTCCTAATTTTCATAGTTTATCATGTATGTATTCAAAGCGATGAGGTGAGTGGAGAAATTAAAAAAGAAAATTTTCTTTACAATTTTCAAGTGGATACATCGTGACAATCTCATGGAAAAGGTGGATGCAACATGACTATTTTGTTAGTAGCAAATAAGAATAGCAGCTTATTGTAAAAAACTGCAAAAACAAACTAGGAGGATATATATGATAAAACCAGTTGTAGATGTAAAAAACATTCAAAAAGTGTACGGTAAAAAAGGTGAAAATCAATCACACGCGTTAAAAGGTGTATCATTCTCAATTCAAGAGGGGGAGTTTGTAGGAATTATGGGGCCATCTGGTTCAGGAAAAACAACATTGCTAAATGTAATTGCAACTCTTGATAAAGCGACAGGTGGCGTTGTTGAAATTGCAGGAACGGATATTACGAAAATGAAGCAAGGTGAGCTTTCTGATTTCCGTTCGCAAAAATTAGGATTTATTTTCCAAGACTTTAACTTACTAGAGAATTTATCTGTTTACGAAAACATTGCACTTCCACTTTCCCTTCAAGGTGTACCATCAAGAAATATTGGGCCGAAAGTAGAAAAGGTAGCTGATATGTTAGGGATTTCAGCAATACTTCAAAAGTATCCATCTGAAGTATCTGGTGGACAAAAGCAACGTTCAGCAGCAGCACGCGCGTTAGTTCATGAACCAGCAATTATATTAGGAGACGAGCCAACAGGAGCTCTTGATTCTAAAAATGCAACGAGTTTACTGGATGCGATGACAAACTTAAATAAAGGGCAAGGCGTATCTATTATGATGGTTACACATGATCCGTACAGTGCAAGTTACTGTCAGCGTATTTTATTCATACAAGATGGTGAGCTATATAAAGAAATTTATCGCGGTGGTACACGTGAAGAGTTCTATAAAGAAATTTTAGACGTTCTTGCAAACTTAGGTACACAAAAAGCGTAAGGAAGGAAGTTCAATCATGTTATTTAAGCTTTCCATGTCAGGCCTAAAAAGTAAGTTGCAAGATTACATTGTCTTACTTGTTGGTCTGATTGTCTCTATTTCAACTTTTTATATGTTTCAAACATTAGCACTCAATAAGGCGTTCCTTGAATCCAATCCACATGCTAAAACGGTTGCAATTGCATTCCAAATCGGTTCCTTTTTATTAGCGATTGTAACGTTTTTCTATATTTTATATGCAAATTCTTTCTTATTATCTCTTCGCCAAAAAGAATTTGGTATGTACATGATGTTAGGGGCAAAAAAGCATAAAGTTACCTTACTTATGTTTATCGAAACAATCGTAATAGGTGCCGCATCTCTTGCAATCGGAATCGCAGTTGGTGTAGGGCTTGCAGAAGGTATTGGTCAGTTATTAATGAAGCAGTTGGAATTCTCTGGTGAAGATTATAAAGCATTTTATATTCCATCTATGACTGTTACTTGCCTCTTTTTCTTTGCACTATTTATAGTATCAGCAATCATGAATAGTATGAAATTATCTCGTATTTCTGTATTACAACTTGTACATGCAGATGCACAAACAGAACGTGTCGCCATAAAAGGAAAAATGACAGTTGTAGTTGCATTCCTTGGTCTAATTTTTCTAAGTATTGGGTATGCATCACTGATCCATATAGCACATTTACAGGAAAAAGAGCTATTAACCGTACCTAAATTCATGGGTATTGGATTAATCACAGCAACAGCCGGTACTTACATGTTATTTGGATCACTTCTCCCAGTTATGCTTAACAAGATAAAGAGTAATAAAAAACGTCGTGAAAAAGGGCTGAATGCTTTTACTTTTGCACAATTGAATTTCCGAATTAATAGCCTAACACGGGTGCTTGCAACGGTAGCAATCTTAGTGGCTCTTGGCGCTGGTGGAATTGCGTGTGGTATGGCATTTAAAAATAACGTTCTAAAGACGACTGATAAAGAAAAAGTTTACGATTCAGTCGTTCATAATCCAACAGCGGAAGAAAAGAAAATTTTGAGTGACATCTTATTTCAAGAGAAGTTTGAATATCGCTACAAAGTAGATGATCAGTATGTGTATTATATAAAAGAAGATGTAGAGAAAAATCGTCCTTTAGCACAAGATAGTGAAAATAGGAAGATGATGAAAGTTTCAGAGGAATTTCCTAAGGATGCATTTACATTGCCAAAACAACTGTATAAACTGTATAACGATGATACGAAAACAAAACAATGGAAAGAAGCTTTCTTCACAATCCAGCCAACTTATATGTATCCTGATCATGAAATAAAAATTATAGACCAAAGCATATACGATAGTATGAAGGATAAAGAAAATACTGTGTTTATTGGAAAAACAGATGATTTTGGAGCACATTTAAAAGAATGGAAAAAACTTGATGAATTACAGGTAGCGAAATATAAAAATGTGAAAGCGGAAGAATTAGGTAGTACGTATCAAATGTATAATCTGAGTCATGGTATGGCCAGTGGATTCATGTTCATGGGCTTCTTCGTTGGAATTGCATTCTTAGCAATGATGGCAAGTTGCCTAATGTTTAAAATTCTATCTGGCGCATCGAAAGACAGCACACGTTATCAAATGCTTCGTAAAATTGGTGTCCGCCGGGGGTTATTAACACAATCGATTTATAAAGAGTTATTCTTCATATTCTTAGTACCGGCAATTGTGGGTATTGCTCATATATTAGTTGGTATGAACATGTTCGGTCCGCTTTTGATTGATCCGTATTTCCGAATTTGGTTGCCACTTGTCATTTTCGTAGTGATTTACTTAATTTACTACTTGATTACAGTTCAATTGTATAAAAGAATTGTACTTCCGAAAGAAAAATAGTTTTACAAAACATACAAAATGTTAAACTCAAAAAAACCAGCGATATTATACACATGTACTGATATCACTGGTTTTTTATATGGATATTTGATGGTCAATTTTACAAATTATAAAAAATTACAAGCTCAGTTTTACATTTTCACAACAATATTTTTGTAATATTATCTTTCTTTTCCCTCTGTTTGATTGGCTTGGAACTCCATTTTTAGCGCAATACTATCCCCTTGGAAAACGTTTTGATCTGTTCCCTTATCCTCAAATATAAACTTTATCCAAAACCAATCCATTTTCCCAGGTTTTAACCCCCCTGTTTCAGTCCACTTAGAATGAAATACTTTTTTGGAGACAATCTCTGAACTTTGTGATTTTAGTTCCGCAAGGGTTGTCTCGTATGCAGGGCTTTTTGCAGGATCCCAATCCCAAAGAAATTGTGCTTTAATATGTTTACCGAAATCTTCTGTAGTATTATTTTGTTTTAAGTCGTTTACAGTATAGTCGATTTTCATCTAAGTAAATCAAGAGATAAACAAGCCGCCAAGTGCTTTTTCGTACGTTTCTAAACCTCGCGTGATAACAGTAGATAAGAACCCTGCCTATCCTGCAGCAATTCAAGCGTTGAAAGAAGAAAAACATATGCCTGAAGGCATCAAGCTAGGACAAGTTAGATATCTCAATAATATAGTGGAACAAGATCATCGTTTTATTAAGAAACGTGTGCGTTCTATATTAGGATTCAAGTCTTTTGGCACAGCTACATCCATTCTTGCAGGAGTAGAAGCTATGCATATGATTAAAAAAGAACAGATTGATTTACGGGATCAGTCTGTTCAAAATCAGAAAGAATTCATCCATCAATTGTTTGGGCTAACAGCATAAAATACAATTCTGCTCGAAATATATGCGCTATATTCTCTTTTATTTTATCTTTGCACCAGAACCAGATTTTCTTAGTCTTTTTAATACTTCACCAAAATTTATCATAACTATAGTATAAAATTTAAGAATTTCAACTACTACAAACAGTCGCTTTACTACCGTATAATACATAAGGTGTTATTTGCATTTGGTTAATTTCATTTGGTAAAGTGTTTTTTAATGAAATATGTATAATCGATAAGAATATCTAACGCTTCTTGTTGTTTTTCAGCAGGTAAATCTGCAAGTGCTACTTTAATGGATTCTAATTTATTTTCTAGAGGATTATTTCTTCCAAACAATTCATCAATGGAGATATTGTGCAGCTCTGCAATCCGCATTATCGAATCTGCATCAGGATCAGCTTTCCCATATTCCCAATTAGCATAAGTAGTGCGGGCAATATTTAGGCGATGTGATATATCGGATTGGGTGTATCCTTGTTTTTTTCGCAATTCAGCAAGTCGTTTGCTTAGATGAGACATATCATCACCTTTTCCTTTCTGATTTATAAGGTTAGTGTAAAACAGAAAAGGTAAAATGCACCGTTATGACTTATAATAAGTCATTTTTTTATTTAACTTGTAATAATCAGTCAAGATATTATGATGAAAGAGAAAGATTTAGAGTTCTATGAACAAAAAAATAGGAAGAAATCGATACGTCAAATCGAGAATCTTCCTATTATATATGTTTACTAAAATAAAGAATTTCCTATATCTATTGTGGCCAAGTTTTGACGTCTTGTACGTTCCCTTAAATAACGTTCCGTCGTCATAATAGATTCATGTCCTAAATAGTCACGTATTTTCTTAAGCTCGACACCTTTTCCCATCAAATGATTTGCAAAAAAGTGCCTGCAGGTATGAGGGGTAATTCTATCTTTCCGGTAACGTAGAAATGGTAAGTTTGTTTCTTCAATTTTTTCTGCTACATATTTTGATAAGTAGTCGGCCCTATAGTGAGAGCCATCCGCTTTAGGTAGAAAAGCAGATATGCTAGAGGCGTCCAATTCACTTGTTTGTTTACGCAATTGGCGAAGATGACAAATATCATCGAGTACATCCTCAAATATACGCACTTCTCTAGTTTTATTTCCTTTTCCAACTACACGTAGGAGATAGACATTTAAAGAAGGATGAAATGTAAGGTCAGCCCATTTTGAGTTTGCAACTTCCTCAATCCGGAGACCGGTAGTGGTAAGGAGAAAAAACAAGGAATACATAAAGAAATTTTTTTTTTTCAATGTATCTAAAATTTCATTCACTTCTTCCGGAAATAGGTCGCGGTTGACCAGCTCTTCTTTTTTTACAGATACTTTTTTAATCCGACTACTAAAGTTGTCTGAGAGTCCATTGTTATCATAAATATATTTTAAAAACTGCTGAACCACTGTTTTCTTTCGGCGTAATGTGGTGGCCGCATATTTCTTACTTAGCTCATAGAAATAGATTTCCATCTCATTATGGGATAACTCATGAATGGTTCCTATTTTTTCTTTTATGTACCGAAGAAAATGAGACAGATCATGCAGATATATCTTTTTTGTACGTTCACTTCTTTTTTTCGTTAAAGAAGGCTCATCATGTAAAAATAAGTAAACCAATGATTCTTCACTTAATTTGGAGTAATCAATGTTTCGAATACCTATACCCATAATTTTTTCAAAATGACTGCTATCAAAAAAATCTGATTTTGATTTTACAATTTGGTTGTTATGTTCGTAATTCAAAATATTCAAATATACACACACCCTTTAATAGAATGAAAAGACAGACATATATTTTATAGGAGGTTTTATGATTCTAATTATACCACAATAAATAGATTATTTATTGTGGTATAAAATGAAATATTAAAAAATTGTATTTTTCTTGTCATTTAACTTTTCATCTTAGTTGATATATAATTGAAATGTTTAATTGGCTTTTTTGTACATTTCAACCCAAATATGATAGGAGGAGATTTTTTTGAAAAATCTTCGTCGTGAAATTTATGATTTAGAATATACCCATTGTTCAACTTGACCTCTGAACAATCTATCAATGAAATTGTACAGATGAGCAAAAAAAGGCAAAACAACGAAACTACAAACATTGTAAAGGATGTCCAATTTTCGATTCCATTGGCGAGAAAGGAGAGCAATTGAATCTCTTATCAAAAAAGAGTACATTTAATAAGGTAAGGGAACGTTACATAGATAATTCGATCAAGTATCTGCAGTATAAAGAGTATTCATTAAAGGATGTAGTAAAAGAGACGGGTTTAACAAAGTACGAACTAAGAAATTTAATACAACAACTAGAATGAATGTTTCGGATGAGGTGAGAAATGAACTATTTATCTTTCGAAGAGGTATGCGATAGCGTAGGTTTAACAAAAAATCAATTAAGCTATTTAATAAAGTATAAACAAATCCAACCTATAAATCCTGTTACCTGGAAAGCAGATGGCGGATACCGTTTTAAAGAAGAAGATGTGCTAAAACTTGTTGAAATGTATAAGGATGCTTTGACATTAAAGAAAGCAGCAGAGTTTCTCGGTAAATCGAAGACATATGTACATAATGCTGCAAGAGATGGCTTATTACCATTTAAAGAAATTGCTAAAGGGAAATCTACTGAGCGATTGTATTTAAAAAGAGATTTAGAAATTTTTAAGCAAGAAATTGAAAATACATCAAAAGAGGAACCAATAGAAAAAAAGCAGCATGTGAGCTTATATCTTGATCCAAAGGTAGTGGAAGCAATAAAGAAAAAAGCTTCCCAAAAAGGGTATAATGGTTACAAAAAGTTTGCAGAAGACATTTTATATGAAGAAGTGAAGGGAGAAATAGAATAATAGATTTTCCAACGAAAATAGGACCCTTTAAAACCGAAAACCGTTTTAAGGGCCTTATTTTCGTTTTGTAGATGATTATGAAATTACGAATGTAATTGTATTAACTACATCGTTAAAGTGGGTTACAATTGAATTTAAGAAGTCGTTTTTTTCTTTGTTTTTTCAAATTTGCTTTAGTTACAAAAAATGGTAACTGAATTATT
>NZ_JBHWYR010000138.1:0-7248 GCF_042728695.1 Bacillus sp. NPDC060175 | reverse complement strand
ATACCTCTTTTTATTAAAATGAATAATAATATCCATACCCATAATGGAGTTCTTATAAATACTTCTTTAATCATAGTATACATTGTATATCCTCCTTTGTTTTTATTAATATTTACATCAAAGGAGATATAAAGAAATACTTTTAAACATAAGTGGTAAAAATCAATACATAAGTGGTTATTTGGAATATTTTTTTAGCTGGTTTTTTAATGAAGAAACATATTTTCTTGACACAATTACTTTTTCCCCGTTTGAAAGTAGTGCTTCTAGATTTCCGTTTGCTTTAACGGAGAATTTGTTTAAAAAATGAATGTTGATAATTATAGTTTTTGAAATTCTAATGAAGTTATCTGGAAGTTCATGTTGTAATTTATATAAAGGACTTTTTATCTCGAATATATTTTCTTTTGTATAAACAAATATTTTCCTTTCAAGATATTCCAAATAAATAATAGTTGAACAAGAAATTTTTTCTTGTTCACTTTTGTGAGTAGAATTTACTATTAAATAGTTATCAGAACTATTCTCTAGTGTTGATACCATATCTAGAATAAAAGATGTTACTTTGTGAATGTAAAAGGTACAAGATTCTTCTTTAAGGTTTTCAATAATTTTAATGTTTGCTTTCATTTGCTACCCTATTTCCCTTTCTTTAAAATAGATTTTAATGTTAGTTTGAAACAAAGTTTAATCAAAGTCAAAATAGTATTTTATATGAATATTATTAAAAAATCTATCAACATATTTCATCGCATCTTTTTTATAAACATCGTAACATTATTTTTAAAACACAACCTGCCATATTGCCATCAATTTAAGAAATGTATTCTTCTCTAAAATGAAAAATCGAGCTGAGCTCCTATGGACAACTAGGAAAGGATGAAATTTTCGTTTTGGGGATACTTCAGAAGTTTAGGTTGATGGGTATGGGGTAGTACCCCATATTATAGTTATCTATACCTATCGATTCATATTACTATAATTAATATGAATCAAATATAAAATATGTATTTCTATAAGAATGCTACATTCTTCTCTATTTACGTATATCTATATTTTTGCAAACTTATTATGATATCGACGTTGATTTAAAGTGGTTTATACAAAATAAATAAGTGGGGTTTTTAGGAAAGGAAGACGGACTTTCGTTTTCGTTTATAAATTCACATAATTTTCAAATATTAAAACTCTATATGTTAATCTCTGTTATATAATGAAACCAAGCCGTAAGTAAGATAGTTTCCCAGTTATGAATAATGAGATAGTTTGTTTCACCTTTTATACATTATCTGAAAAAGAACTTGTAGTGATTTCTACAAGTTCTTTTTTAAAATTCAATATTAATAAGTTAACTATGTTAACAGGAGTGTATCTATTGTTTTGGCCGCAACTTTACCACTAAGTACTTTGGCGTTAGGAAAATGGCACGGTTGTATGAATTGCCACGTCGTAAAGATGTTCTCGTAGTCAATCCAATTATGAGTACTTATAGGGGTTACCATTATCCACTTCAAGGAAAAAGGATCAATCCATAGCCTCTCTAAATTTGACCATGTTATACCAGCGTACTCCTCCATGTTGTGATTCAGACATGCCATGGTTAACAAACCCAAATTTTTCATAAAAAGAAACTAATTCCTGTTTACATGTTAAAGTAATTCCTTCTCTTGCATTTTCTTTTGCAATCTCTTCCATTCTCTCAATTAGAAGCTTTGCAATACCTTGATTTCTTGCCTGCTTGGACACAGCTAATCCTAAAATACTCTGATATCCGCCTCTTTTCGAGTTCTCTCTGATTTTCTCAAAAAGATTATCGGTAATGTACTGTTGATTAATGATAGGGCCATTAATATAACCAAGGATCTCCCCTTGTCTTTCTGCCACAATAAAGGTATCAGGTATCAACTGAATCCTCTCCACAAATGCTTCTTTCGTGGCAGCTTCTTCTATCGAAAAGCCTTCATTCTCAATAAGTAACAGCTGTTCTAAATCTGTGGCTTGAGCATTTCTTAAAGAAATCATTTTGTCTATACCCCCTTTCCTTACTGGATAGACCTAAAAATCATTAGTAGTAATAATTTTATGGGGATTAATTACTACCACAAAAACGTTTAGGAGCTAAACAATAAATATAGTTTAGAGCCTAAACAATAATTTGTCAAGAATGCTTTTTTATTCTATATGAGGCATATCCAACAACTCAGTATACTTTTGCATAACTTTATAAAATACATTAATTTCTTCAGTAGTAAAACTCTTGCGCAATGTTTTATCAGCCCCAGTGAGTTCCTTAATATCATAATCTTTATGTGCTTTACTAAGAAGGTTTCCTTTATCAGTGACATACAAGTGTACAGTTTTGGCATTCCCAGCTTCTTTTTTTCGTATAACCAAACTACGCTTTTCTAGTTTGGTTATAATCTGTGATACAGCACCTTTTGTACGATTCCACCCCAACGCTACATCTGTAACAGTGATTCCCGGACTCTCTTCAATAACAGTAAGAGTATGTACTTCAACCATAGTAATGATTTCTCCTGTACCATAATCACGAGCTGTTTTTATATAATCATTGTAAGTCATAACAAATTTATAAATAGTATTTGCCTTTTCATCCAATTCATGGTACTTAGCATTTGTTTGGATTACATTTTCAGTATCGTTCATTTCTCCTCCAACCTTTCATTCCATCTTTCATAGCTAACCATAAAGTCTAAGTCACTAACTAAGGTCATAAACTTACTCCCCTTTTATTTTTAAAATATTTTAATACATAGTGCATAAAGGTTTCAAGCTCCTACCTAAACTGTCCGTTAAGTGCATGCCTTCACAAAATTCTTGTATTGTATAAAATAAGGCCCATATTTGCGTTTTAATGTTATTCTACAATCTGGCCCTTAAATAGAATACCATTACTAACGCTTTTAAACATCAGTAATGAAAGGCTGCGGTTACTGTCAAAAAGCATTATTCTTGGGATAATCACATATCAAGAAATTTTCGTTGTTTTTTTATCGAAAATTTCTCCCGAAACTCTTTTCACAAACTATGTCTCCAAAATGTACCTTTTAAAAATAAAAAATTTCTTAACACGTATTTGTTAAGTTTCATACCCCTTCAAAAGGTATAGAAATGCATTTAAAAAACACTTCATAAACAAATACACCTTTTGAACTACTTTTGTTATATGAGGTTAGTATTTTCAAAATTAAAAATCCATTTAATTCTTTACTGGAATTTCCGAAAATAAAATAAACTAGTTGTATTCGATATCAATATTAGAAAATTTGGTTATATAAGAATCAGTACAAAAGAACAAAATAAAGAAAGACAAATTGAATCAATAAGAAAACATATTTAAAATTACTTAATTGAAAAGATAAAACATCGTGACTTTATTTCCAATCCATATCTGCAAAATCAAATCGATGCAAACAAACAAAATAATCAAGTTTCAAAAACGCAAGCCTGGAAAGATAGAATGAACAAAAGTTATAGCGCAATTGAAAGTGTAAATACAAATTTCAAAACATATCCAGATGAAAAAATCCCCAACGATTTAAAGTAAAACCATCATATGCTGAAGGAAGGACCTGGCCTATTGGTAAAAAGTAAAGAATTTCTAACACGCGACTTTTCAGATAATTGTAAAGAAGTTATTTCCGCTGGAAACATATTTACAAAACAAGGAATGAATTTAATAGATCCTGCAACAAATTTCATTTTAGATCAAAAATAATGCAAGAAAATAAGCACATCTTGTTATAAAAACAGATGTGCTTATTTTTAAATTTCTATGCATTTTTACGTTTTAAGAAAATCACTCCACCTACTATTAACAACAATGCGCCTGCAGCCATAGAGATCCAACTTGTAAGGTTAGTACCTGTTTGCGGTAACCATCCAATTTTAGATTGAATTTCTTTCTTAGGTTGTGGTTGTTCTTTTACTTGCTCTTTTGGTTGTTCTGATGTTGGAGTATTTTTATCTGGATGTGGCTGTTCTGGTTTAGGTTGTTCCGATTTTACCTCTTTAAACTTCACTGTTTGACCCTTATCTTCGATGTCAACGTGAATAGCTACTAAGACATTATCTTGATACAGTTCTTCAAACACTACTACTTCTTTACCTTGTAATTCAGAAGCATTAAATGTGAAATCTAGTGTGATAGAAGCATTTTTCTCTTTTGCAGTAAACTTAGATTCTGCTGTTACTTCTTTACCATCAACTAATAATGGCTTGTTTGTTGCTTTATCCATTAGTTTACCTTTTACAACGTACTCTTTACCCACGATTAAGTCTTTGTATTCCACTTTATCTTGGATTGTTACAGATTTAGAAGCGTTTAATTCTTTAGAACCATCAACTTTGTTTGTAGCTGTTGTTTTAATTAAAGGCTCTACAAATCGAACTGTTTGTCCTACATCGTTAATGTCAGCGTGAGTTGCAATTACTTGCCCTTCATGTAATAAGTCTTCAAACACTACTACTTCTCTTCCTTGCTGTTCAGCGCCAACGAAAGTAAAGTCTAATGTTACAAAACCATTCTTTTCTTTTGCAGTAAACTTAGTCTCAGCTGTTACTTCTTTACTATCAATTAATAACGGTTTGTTAATAGCTTTGTTCATTAGTTTACCTTTTACAGTGTACTCTTTACCAACAACTAAGTTAGTATACTCTACTTTATCTTGGATAGTAATAGAATCGTTTGCATGAATCTCTTTTCCACCATCAGCTTTGTTTGTAGCTGTTGTTTTTACTGAAGGCTTAACGAACTTAACTGTTTGACCTTTGTCGTTGATATCAGCATGTGTTGTAACAATTTTTCCGTCTTTCAGTACATCTTCGAATACTACTACTTCTTTTTCTTCTAAGCCAGTTGCATCAAATGTGAAGTCTAATGTAATAGAACCATTTGCTTCTTTTGGTGTAAACTTAGTTTCAGCTGTTACTTCTTTACCATTTACAACTAATGGTTTATTAGTTGCTTTATCCATTAATTTACCTTTTACAGTGTACTCTTTACCTACTTGTAGGTCTTTGTATTCCACTTTATCTTGGATTGTAACAGACTTAGAAGTGTGCATTTCTTTTGTACCATCGGTTTTATCAGTAGCTGTTGTTTTTACGGATGGAATCTTTTCATCTTTGACAATATGTTTAATGATTTGACCATTCTCTTTGATCTCAAAAGAGAACGTTTCTTCATTCAATACATAACCTTTTGGTGCAACAGTTTCCTTATATGTGTATTTTCCAAATGGTAACTTTTCAAACTTCGCGATACCTTTATCGTCTGTTTTTCCTTTTACTACTTCTTTCCCTGCTTCATTATAAATTGTAAACTCTGCATTTGGAAGTTTGTTGTTTCCATCAGCTACATCAACTTTTGTAATTTCTAGATCACCTTTAATAAGATGATTGACTGCCAATAGCTCAATAATTTTTCCGTGTTCCTTTATTTCGAACACAATTGGTTCTGTAATAAGAACATAACCATTTGGAGAGGCCTTTTCTACAAATGAATATTTACCATACGCTAAATCTTTGACGTTAACTTCACCATTTTTATCTGTCTTATATTCTCGAATTACTTTCCCACTTGCATCTTTTAGCTCGAATACTGCACCTTCTAATTTCTTGCTGATATCTTCATTATCTACTTTTAGTAATTTTACACTACCTTTCACTTCGGTATTTTCCACTGTAAAAGTAAGTGTTTTATTGTGCTCTTTAATTTCAAAAGGATACTTTGTTTTATTTCCAATATATCCATTAGGTGTTTTTGTCTCTAAGAAATAATACTTACCATACGTAAGACCTTCAACGTTTGCAATTCCATTTTCTTTTGTTACTACTTTTTTCACTTCTTTTCCATCTTCAGTGAAGACTGTGAATTCAACATTTGGTAAAACCTTACCTGAATCACTAAGTTTTTTAATTTCGATGTTACCTTTTACTTTGTTGTTTACTACTTGAACAGCTCCTGTTTCCCCTGTCTTAACTTCAATAGTTTGTGGTTTATCACCTGAAACATAACCTGTTGGTGCTTTAATTTCTTTTACTGTATAAGTACCAATTGGTAGGTTATTTAATTCTGCAATGCCATCAGCACCAGTAGTAATGTTTCCAACTGATACATTATTTGTATTAAAAACTTCAAAAACTGCACCAGCTAAAACTTCCCCATTTTCTCCAACCTTTTTAATTTTTAAAGAACCATTAGCTTCCCAATTTACTGCAAGGTCACTACTAAGCTTCTCCTCGTTTCTTTCTAGTAGTACTGTAGCATTCTGAACAGTATCAGTACCGCGGTAAGCAATTGCTTGAACTTTAGTCAAGTTAGCAGCAACACTTAGATTAAATTCACCTGTTGTTGTATTTTTAGGAATTTGGATACGGAATTTTTCCCCAACTGAAAGTTGATCTTTCACTTCTCCATTTTCACTAACAATTTTAACCCCATTAGGTGCATTTTTCGATAATACCTTATAAGAACCACTCTTAGCATTTGTTTGTACTGTGTATAGGTTTGTTTCAAAGAACTCACCTTTTAATTCTGCTTTCTGCTTTTCAGCAGGAATTACATTCATAAAGATATCTTGTGTATCTTCACTTCTATTAGCACCATCAATAATAGCTTTAGCTGCTTTTTCAACATTCTTATTCATGTGCTTTAATTCATTTACATCAAGTTGACCTAAAGCATTCCAAACAGCAAGTTGTGTTGCATAATGTGCCTCATTTTTATTCTCGACACCCAACTGTTCTGCACTTTTTTGTGGATAACCATTTAATAATACTCTATATACAACATTATCTGTCTTCCCCATTTCGGGTAGGTCTTCCCCATTCGGTGATTTTAATCCAAGAGTTAAGCAATAAGCAATTTGACCATTTGAATTTTTGATAATTTCAGTTCTGATATCCTTTCCTAAACTGTTGCTATGACTCCAGTTCATTGAATACTTTTCATGCGTCATAACCTCCGCACTTGCATTCGGTAGAAACACATTAAAGAATAATGCTAGTACTGATAATAATGCAAAAATTCTTTTAACAACTATTTTTCCCAATTTTAAAACCTCCCTAGATAAAATGATCTTGATTAATTATTCAAATATTTAAAATAATCACAACAAAGATATTTCATATTATAAGACATAAAGTTACAAATATTAAATTATTTTTACAAATTATTTATTTTCTCAACATCCACTATAAATTATGATATTAAAAAATATATTT
>NZ_JBHWYR010000137.1:0-7308 GCF_042728695.1 Bacillus sp. NPDC060175 | reverse complement strand
CTCCAATAGAGAGAAATGAAAAAAACAAATGGTAAAGTTCCTTCTTTCAAGGTAAAGACTATCCTCAACCTTCTCCAAGCCACCGCATCATATAATTTTTTAACTATCCTTAGCTACGCGCTTTACACTCGGTGACTGGCAGAAGACTAAGAATCTTCTCGTTTTAAGTCCGTAGACTTCGAGAGCTATGGGGGATATTCTGGTGCAAAAATCATTTAATAGAGACATAGAGCCTACACATTCTGTTCAATTCCAGATTATGATGTAATTCCAAACAAGTTATGTACAAATTCAACTTCGTTTTGGATAGACTTCACCTGTTGGTGAAGTTGTCCTTTTTTCATCATATGCATGGCTTCAACACCACTCAATATAGAGGTTGCTGTTTTAAATGACTTGAACCCCAACATAGAACGCACGCGTTTCTTAATAAAACGATGATCCTGTTCCACTATATTATTGAGATATCTAACTTGTCTTAGTTGTATGCCTTCTAATTGAGGTCCATATTGATGAACCCAGCGCATAATCGTTGTGTGAGCAATTGATAATCCTCTTTCCTCCATCATTTCCACCAGGTTACGAAAGCTCAAATTGTACCGTAGGTACCACCTTACTGTTAATAAGATTAGTTCAGACTGATAATGCTTCCATTTAAACAAATTCTCCTTTTCCATACTGATCACACACCTTTTATAGAGTAGTAATATCAGTATGTCCAAGTTTAAGAGATTTTTTGCACCAGAACCCAATGAATTACAGCAATTACTCACAATTGTATAGAATTCAGCTATACCCCATCCTAACTTTCTATCTGTAAAAAACTTTGCAACAGAACCAACTTTCGCACCTATAAAATAAGTGGGAAGCTTTAGCTATATTGAATTTAGAGTCTATCAATTGTGTACTTGACAACTTGAGTAAAATGAAAAAACACCTCGTTCTTTGGTATAGTGAGATTGCCTAGAAATCACTACCACAGAAGAGGTGCCTTAACTACGATACATCAAAATAACCAATATCATCAACTACCAAAAGAACTTAATTCTATTTTTTTCGAGCTTGAAATGAATATCCAGCTAAGGATGCAGTCTATCGCCGTTTCCTGCTGCTGTTTAGTACGAATACGATTAAAAAAGTAACTCGCCTTACGAAAAAATCCGCTCCAAAGTGTTGATTATGCTTATGATCGTAACCCCAGTAAAAAGGTTGAATTGCTGGCACACTATTTTGAAACCTTGGTTAGCTATTCAAACTTTGAAGTATTTACTGTTTTTTAATCAATGAGTAAGGGGCAAAATTCAAAGTATATGGTAGCACTATTTGTACTTCGTCCTGTAATCTTTGCTCATCGAATAAACCTAGAGCTATCACTCATGCCTTCAGTTGAACACCCTGATGACTGAGCTAAGATAAATTATGGATGAAGTGCCCGTGCCATCGCATCAAAATAATTCTGACTGGCACGCTGACTTACTACGGCTTCAGGCACAAATACTTCAAAGCAATGGAAGCAGCCGGGGTAGAGGTGAAATTCAACGTCTACTCCTGCTTGTGCAAGTCGTGTTACATATTCAATGGTTTCATCTCGAAATAAATCGAGTTGACCTACACATGTATAAGTTGGCGGTAGCCCGGCTAAGTTTTCTGCTCTCGAAGGTACGGCATAGGAAGATAGCTCGTTGGAATCTTTCTCCTTGCCCAAGTACATACTCCAAGCCGTCAAATTGTTTGCTCTATTCCATGTTGCGTGTTCTTCTGTAATCTCATAGCTTGATGGTGTTATGTTGCGGTTGTCAAGCATCGGATACAGCGGCATCTGGAATATAATAGATGGACCTCCTTTATCCCGAGCCATTAACGCAAGCGCTGCTGTTAGTCCACCGCCTCCACTTGCACCGGCGATCGCGACTCGATTCACATCAATGCCCAGCGAGTCTGCCTCATTTGTCATCCAAACCAAGCCTGCATAACAATCTTCGATAGCCGCTGGATAAGGATGTTCGGGAGCAAGTCGATAATCGACAGACACAACAACGCATTTAGCATTCTGAACAAAGCGTTCACACAAAACATCGTCCATATCGGGGTGTCCCATTACGTATCCGCCACCGTGAATCCACAGCATAGCTGGAAGTTTATCAAGATTGTTCTCAACGGGTTCGTAAATTTTAACTAACATCTCGCCAGCAGCGCCAGGAATCATTCGCTTGGTCATGTGTACAAGCTCTGATTTTTCCAAATGTGGATTCGACAAGAGACTTCGACTCGCCTCTAGATCCCCCTCTAATTGAAAACCTGGAAATTGTGAGAAAGCCTGTTTTAATTCTGGTAATACTCGGCTGTCAATTTTCATATAAATTCCTCCAGTTAAATAATGAGACTTGATGCAATCCTTATGGAATAATTAACGGAATAGATGTGTCTCCTGTTCTCCTTCAGCTTCCCATTTGGCAATTTCCTCTCTTACACGAGGGGCAACTTCTGTTCCAAGCAATTCTATGGCACGCATGACCTGATCATGTGGCATGGTACTTAATGGTACATACATCATAAAGCGTGTAATCCCTACATGCTTACGAAGATGTATGATTTTTTCGGCGACTGTATCTGGATCACCAACATACAACGCCCCTTCAAAACTTCGTGCAGCATCAAAGCTGGAACGATCATAATAAGGCCAACCCCGCTCTTTGCCAAGTTTATTCATGCCTGCCTGAGTGGACGGGAAAAATGTATCTGCTGCCAATTCCGTATTCTCTCCAACAAATCCAATCGAATGAGATCCCACCTGAAGTTTTGATACATCATGACCAGCGTGAGCCGCCGCTTTCTTATATAGCTGTACAATTCGTGCAAAGTGCATTGGGCTACCACCAATAATCGCCAGCATAAGTGGTAATCCCAGAAAACCGGCACGGATAGCAGACTCCTGATTTCCACCGCTACCAACCCATATCGGTAAAGGATTTTGAACAGGTCTTGGATACACACCTAAATTATTGATTGCTGGTCGATGTCCGCCTTCCCAAGTCACTTTTTCGGACTGACGTATTTTGAGCAGTAGGTCCAAATGTTCTTCAAACAGTTCTTCATAGTCCTTCAAGTTATAGCCAAACAATGGAAAAGATTCGATAAAGGAACCACGACCCGCCATAATCTCTGCGCGTCCATTTGAAATGCCATCCAGTGTGGAAAAATCCTGAAAAACGCGCACAGGATCAGCTGAAGAAAGCACAGTTACTGCACTCGCGAGCCGTATCTTTTTCGTTTGTGGTGCCGCGGCTGATAGAACCATCGCTGGAGAGGATGCTGCATAATCCTTCCTATGGTGCTCACCAACACCAAACACATCAAGTCCTACTTGATCAGCAAGAACGATTTCTTCAACAACTTCACGCAATCGCTGTGCGTGACTTATCACTTCACCACTATGTACATCTGGTTTCGTTTCTACAAAAGACGTAATACCTATTTCCATTTGTCATCTCTCCTAGTCCAATTAGATTTTAAGTCAAAAAAATTAATCATTTCCTTTATGGTAGTAACGTGTTTCTCATATTGACTAACACACGTTTATTTCATGAAATCTTAACTCGTCTGGTCATAGCCCAAAAAAGAAGAGCGAAAGCACTGACAGAGGCTCCGAGTAAGGAAACCCCTCCCCAGCCAAAGTGTGCGTATATTTGAGTCGAAGCAATTGAACCACCAGCACTGCCGATAGAATAAAACACCATATATCCAGCAGTAAGTCGACTCCGTGCTTCTGTATGCAATGGAAGGATCATGGTTTGATTCGTGACATGTATTGCCTGTACGGCCAAATCAAGTAGAACTATCCCTATCACTAACGCGATTAATGACTGCTCTATATAACTGATGAACAACCATGAAATCAATAATAGAGCTAAAGCAATACCTGTCGTTCGTTGTCCGTAACCTTGATCGGCCAATTTCCCTGCCCGTGCCGCAGCTAAGGCTCCAGCCACGCCTACAAGACCGAATGCGCCAATTGCACTATGAGATAGAGCAATTGGCGGTGTACTAAGTGGCAGTACTAGTGAAGTCCACAAAATGCTGAAATCAGCAAAAATCAGCATAGCTAGAACGGAGCGAACGCGTAACGTTCGTTCTTGAATAAACAAAGCAAGCACCGATCTAATCAACTGAGGGTAGGATAGCGATTTTACCTCGCGCTCAACATTGGGCAAGATCTTTATAAACATAAAAACCATCAAAAGCATGAGCGCAGCAGAAAATAGATATACAGAACGCCATCCCGCAACATCTGTCAATATACCAGCAAAAGTACGTGCGAGAAGTATGCCAATAACAATCCCACTTGTTACAATGCCAACGACACGTCCTCTTTCTGTAGGGGAAGCGATGGTCGCTGCAAACGCCACGAGAGTCTGTGTCACAACTGCAAGCAGACCCACCAAAGCCATACCTGCGAAAAGCACCATGCTGGAGGAAGCAGTACCAACTATAACCAGAGCTGTTGTAGATAATAGCATCTGACCGACAATTAGACGTCGCTGGTTTAGCAAATCTCCAAGCGGTACGAGTAGCAGTAAGCCCACTCCATAAAAAATTTGTGTAACGGTAATAACAACACCAATAATGGAATGGTTAATACTAAACTCATTAGATAGTTGATCAAGCAACGGCTGTGCAAAGTAAATATTGGCAACAGACATTCCACAGGCAGCCGCAAACAATAATGCCAAAGCGTGAGACATGGATGGCTGTTGATCCAAATTAGGTTTTGTTATGGAAGATTTATGACTTATCTTAGTGTAGAGTGGATCATCTTCTATATTTGTCTCTGTTTTAAACATACCTTAACCTCCAATCACATTAGATTTTTAATCATAACATACCGTTCAGTACAATATGATTACTGGTAAATATAACTTAGTCTTATTCATGATGTCAACGATTTATTTGCACTAAAGTAAATGTTGTATTAAATGAATGGAGATTGGTTTGACATAGAGAATGGCTAAATATATAATAATTACATACTGTTTGGTAATAAAAACAACAATTGTAATTACCTACACACCTATCCTAAAACAATTAATAAAATCAAAGTTTGAGGAGGAGAATTCTTAATGGCAAGAACCCGTGAATTTGATGAGGATCAAGTTTTAGATGCAGCAATGCAGTTATTTTGGGAGAAGGGCTATGAGGCTACCTCATTAAGTGATCTTACTTCTAGAATGGGCATTCAACGCCCTAGTATTTATTCAGCTTTTGGAGATAAGAAAGAATTGTTTGAAGCCGCACTTCGCAGATATACAATGTCTCGGGCCTCTGATACACGAACTAGGCTTCAAAGTCACTCCTCTGTAAAAGAGGCATTTTCTATTTTCTTTGCCGATGTCGTCAATGAAGAATACGCAGGAGATCTTAGTAAAGGTTGTTTTTGTATCAATACAATGGTTGAACTAGCACCTCATGATGAGCGATTTGAAATTTTGACCAGAGAACATCAAATGTACCTCGCCGTCATTTTTCAGGAGACGATCGAACGTGGAATCCAATCAGGTGAGCTGGAAGTCAACACAGATGCAAAGTCTTTGGCACAGGCACTGATTGTAGCGTTAATCGGTCTAACGGTTATGATGAAATCTCGCCCCCAACGTTCATTTGTCGACAATGTAATAGCAGCGACGCTCACATTACTTAAGTGACATGATTGTATATGAAAGTACGAAAACTATACCTTTATAGGGGTAGCGTCACATGCCCATCAACTTAAGAAATTATTTGTTCCCCAAAACGAAAAAAATGAGCCGAATTCTATAAATAACTGTAAAAAGGTGAAATTTTCATTTTTGGGTGGTTCCAAATCCTTAGCTTGATGGCCATGGGGTCACCATATCAAAAAAAGAAAATTGCAAGTTTGGACACAATTTGGAAACAAAATATCCGATTCCTTGTAAGCTAAGGGATCGGATATTTATTTTACTGTTCTATATAGTGTACAATTTCTCGCTAACGAGGTCTGTGTAGCAACCGAATCAAATCTTGCGTTAAGTATTAGTGGCCATCAAAAATAGTAATGACTACTTCAGATTAACATCCATTCGATTCACAATTAAATATACCAATATGTTAAATGGCTAAATAATACAAACGGTATGAAGAGAATTTCTACTCTTTTCATACCGTTTTGCATTTGTTTATAAGTTTCATATGAAATTCGTGGGAAGATGCAGCATTTCTTTTATAAATAAGACTCAAAAGTCACCATACCTGATAAAGGAAATATTAATGTAACTCTAGTTCCTTTATTCACTTCAGATTCAATGCCAATTTTCAATCCTAATTTTGAACACAATTTTTCGCAAAGATACAAGCCCATTCCTGTACTTTTGCTAAATCTTCTTCCATTCTCTCCAGTAAACCCTTTCTCAAAAACTCTATTTATATCTTTAGTTACTATCCCTACTCCATTATCCTCTATAGTTAGTATTACTGAGTTAGTTTTCTTAATTGTGTATATACGTATCATTTGTTCTTTGTTATTTGAGTACTTTATAGAATTTCCTATTATTTGATTAATAATAAATTCAATCCATTTTCCATCACTATATACAATCTCATCAATATCCTGTATATCTAATTTTATTCTCTTATGAATAAAATCCCTATAGTTTCTTTTAATTACATTCCTTACTACATTATCAAGGTTGATTGGCTTTATCATATAGTCTTTATTCACGTTAGAGCTTCGAGAATAATACAGAACCTGTTCAACAAACCCCTCAATCCGATCCATTTGAGAGTCGATTTTATTCGTTACTTCATTTTGATTATTTTCAATTATAAGCTTTGTAGAAGCTATTGGTGTCTTAATTTCATGCACCCATGTTTCTATATATTCTCTGTAATCCAATTGCATATCTCTATAATACTTTACATTTTCATGCATATCTCTACTTACTTCTTTCAGTATAGCGTTAAGCTTTTCCCCATGTATAAAGTTTGCTTCCTTTACTACCTCTGGAAGTAAGTATTTTTTCTCCAAGTTTTCTAATATGCCGTTAATCTCATTATAATAAATTTTACATCTTATAAATTCTATAGCCATATATGAAATCAATGGAAAAAACCAAATACAAAAGACAAAGAATATGATAATGAACGGAACATTCACAGTCAGCAATATACCTGCTAGTATAATAAATACCAGTACATTAAATAGTATTACTACCATTTTATCTTTAATAAATTCACCTATATTCATGGCATTATATACCCTAAGCTTCTTCTTGTTGTAATTGGATTTTCTATACC
>NZ_JBHWYR010000136.1:0-7395 GCF_042728695.1 Bacillus sp. NPDC060175 | reverse complement strand
ACATTATAAATATTTTAGAGATAATACGTATTACGAATCTATTGTAAGAAGGTGACTTTTGTTAATTACAGAAGTCACCTTCTTACAATGAAATTTAAATCTTTATATTTAAAATATTTTGTTATGTTCTTCTCTTTTATACGACTTCATTTATTAATACAAATTAAAAGTAGAAAGATTAGAAAATTGAAACAGGATAGGGTTTATTTGGTACGAAAATCTATAATGAGATATTTTGTTGAGAGTGAGGTAATACTCCTATGACAATTCTGATAGTTGATTGACCACACTTTCTAAAAATCGCTCTACCTTTTCTTTTGATGTATCCGGTGTATGATAACCAATCGTAAATGTAAGTCTTCCATTATAAGAGCTTGCTACCATTGTAAAGAATGGTGTATACATAATAGGTGATGTCATATACCCGTCTTCAGCTTGAACTTTACCAAACTTAATAGGTTTATCTGCTATTGATCTGAAATTTGTAAGTAATGGCAACGCCATTTCCATTTGTAAAGCCTGTTCGTATTGCTGTTTATACATTTCCTTAACCTTAGATAGTTTTATATCTGCCAGTAACTCCATTCCTGCGGTGCGAGGTTCTGCATACACAGTGAAATGCGATAAGGATCGGAAGTATGCAGTCATGATTGCATCATTCAAGGTAGCCTGTTGTGCTTTTGTCCATTGGATTAGGCGTAGAGTTTGCTCATGGCTTAACCGCCGTATGGACATTTTTGGGTAAGTGGATAGTATTACATTCATTAGAAATAGATTTCTCTGAATTTAGTGCGGAGGACAGTCGAAGTTTCCAATTTTCAATTATTATTTTGCATACAGCAACTTATTTATTTATAAGAGTTCATGGGCAACCTTGCAAGACAACTAATCAAAAAATTAAAAAGATGAAAATGAAATTTTATTTATGGTTTTGTTCTATGATTGCAAGTATAGTATATATATTTGAATCACTCTTTAATCATATGAATGGAGTACAAGCAATTTATTTTATTTTTGTTTTAATGATTGCTTTAGAAAGAACCGTGACACATTACAAGAAATTTATGGATTTTTTAGAATCTGAAAGTTTGTATGAAAAACATCTTTAGAGAAACAAGTCTTTTGAACTACAAAAGTCATACATACTAAGTATTAGACGCGTATTAATTAATTCAATCACTAGTGTAACAATATGTATATTTCAAAAACCACGAAGGCTTGTAAGTCTTCGTGGTTTTTGAAAACTTAAGTTCTTAATATATATAGTGTAGTTGTTATGGGGGCATTTGGCTTCCGCAACATTTTTCTCTTGGATGATCATGCTACTCTGTATAAAGAAATATATTACATATAAAACACGTTACTATTCTCATTAAAATGAAAGAATAGTAACGTGTTTTTCACTTCAAGAATAGTTTGAATCCTAATGTTGATGGATGTTTCACCTTATATGACAACATGAGATTTTCGGTATTTACCAGGTGTTTCGTTGGTGAATTTTTTAAAAATTTTAGTAAAATAGCTTTGATCACTAAAATTGAGCGAAGCACATATGTCTGATAAGGGATAGGTTGTGAAAGTTAATAATTTCTTTGCTTCTTCGATTCGTTCACGTTGAATATATTCACTTAATGAAATACCAACTTCTTTTTTAAATAATATAGATAAATAATCCGAATTCATGTTTGCAAACTTAGCAAGTTGTTTAACTGATATTTGATTGTAAATATTTTTGAAAATGTAGTTTTTGCAAATAGCAATAGTCGTTGAATGTTGCTGTGTTTTTTGTGCCTTTACACGGTCTGCAAAAGTACAGAAAACATTTTTTAATAAATCCCAAACAGATTCTGTGTCTTTTAAATCTTCTGTTCTTTGGATGTGTAGATCATAAATCTTGTAAGCAATCCCGGATGGAAGCCCTCCTTTTATCGCATATCTAGTAGCGAGTGTAATGGATGAAATACAAATGTTTTTATGTCGTCTTAATTGATGGAATGAAGATAAGGATGAAAGAGTCTCTTGTTGAAATACATAATAATATTTGAGTACTGTTTCTTTATCCCCGTTTTCTATAGCCCCAAGTAGTTGTTGCTCTAAATACAAATTATGACAGATAGATTCATTTTTTTGCATTGAAATATAGACATCATCGTTTAAGATACTGCTAGGACTTACATGAAATGAGTCACTGTTATTTGAAAAGGTACTTACATCTGAAATTTTTTTATAAAGAATGTTATGGAACAAAATCGCCATATTTACAAAGAAATATTGATCTTTGAGTGACAATGAAAAGTAATAGTCTCTTGTTTTTTTATAATTCGGCATAAAATTAAAGCTGCTATCCGTTTCGTTTTTAGAAAAGCTTACATCTGTTACAGGTCCAATAATAACAGTGCCGTTCACCATATAATCGCTCTTTATGTGAATTAAAATGAAGTGCCCTAGATGTTGGTGAGTCCTGAAGATGGGAGAATTATATGAATCATTTTTCTGATAAAGCATATGTAACTGTTCTATCTTTGATGTATACAACAAAAGTGAATCATTTTTTGATGTAAAAGCTAAAAGAATATTTTTGTTGCAATCTAAAAAACAAACTGGAACTTCAAAAGATTGGAAAAACATATTGCAAATGTACTCTATCTCAACTAGACTGAGCTTTTTAGTCATATTCTTCCTCCTTACAGTTGTGCGTAATAGTTGAATAAACACATATCCCTTTTTTCATAAGTAGAAACGGAAAAACTTTATCAATAAAAATTATAAACTTCTAAGAATAATACCATAATTTAACATGAATAGCACATATTATTTGAATATACAGGTAATTGTTTTGGGGAGTAGCATAAAATATGAATCATCACACTTATTTGCTAGTTACTGCTAACATGTATCAAAAAATGTTTAAGATTGGATTCAAATTGAGATAAGAGGGGGAGATTAACGAATTGACGCTAAGTAATTAGTAAAAATTAGCGATGAAAGCTACTATGCAACAATTGTAATGATTTTTGAAGTAGAGACATAAGTGAAATGTAGGAGAGAAAATTACATATATCATACGGGGAGACAACGTAATAGTAGAAATAAGAACAGTGAATAAGTGATTGTAAACAATGGGGTATTGAGACAACTATGTTTTATGTTATTCGTTCAAGGCTAATACTTTGTACACTATTGCATCTTTAGATGGTAATAGTAAAAAATAGATTTTTAAAATGATAGAAGTAGTAAAGGGGATAATAGAGAAATGAAAAAAATATTAAGTGTGCTTCTAGTTGTTTTCTTAACGTTTTCAGCGTGGTCTAGTGTATTAGTAAAGGCAGCTTCACCAACCAAAGGTTCTTTAACGATTCATAAGTACGAACAAGAAAAAGATGGAACAACAGGAGTAGAAGGTGATGGCTCCGCAAATCAAGAGGTTCCAACAAATGCGAAACCGTTAAAAGGTGTAACGTTTGAAGTAAAAAGGGTTGTGTCGTTTGAAAAAATTTCAAATGATGGGAAAATCGTGAAAGAAGATGTGAAACCTGTAACGGGGGCAACTCCATCTAAAGTAGTAACTGATGATAACGGACAAGCTGTATTAAAAGATCTTCCGCTAGGACGTTATGAAGTGAAAGAGGTGGCAGGTCCTCCACATGTTAACCTAAATCCAAATACGTATACAGTAGATATTCCATTAACGAATAAAGAGGGTAAGGTGTTAAACTATGATGTTCATATGTATCCAAAAAATGAGATTAAACGCGGTGCAGTTGATTTAATAAAAACTGGTGCAAACGATAAAGGATTAGCGGGTGCAGCATTCTCTGTATTTAAAAAAGATGGCACAGAAGTGAAAAAAGAGTTAGTAACGGATGCTAATGGTCATATTCGTGTGCAAGGATTAGAGTATGGAGAATACTATTTCCAAGAAACAAAAGCTCCGAAAGGCTATGTAATAGATCCAACTAAACGCGAGTTTTTTATTAAGAACTCCGGAACAATTAATGAAGATGGAACAATTACTTCTGGTACAGTAGTTAAAGTAGAAGTGAAAAACTATGAAGAACCAACTATTGATAAAAAGATTAACGGAAATTCGGAAGCGTTACCAATAAATCCGTTAACTAATTACAATTATGATATTAAAACATTAATTCCAGAAGACATTAAAGAATACAAAAAATATGTGGTAACAGATACTTTGGACAATCGTTTAGTGATTCAAGGAAAGCCAATCGTGAAGATTGATGGAGCGGAAGTAAATGCAAGCATTGTAGATGTAGCTGTAGAAGGTCAAAAGGTAATAGCTACAGTAAAAGATTTTACAAAATTAGATGGTAAAAAAGAATTTCATTTACAAATTAAATCACAAGTAAAAGAAGGAGTACCATCTAGTTCGGAAATTTTAAATACAGCAAAAATTGATTTTACAAATAAAAATGATGTAATTGGAGAAAAAGAATCTAAACCAGTAGTTGTTGTTCCGACAACTGGAATTATTGAGTTAACAAAAATTGATGGTGATGATAAGAAGAAATTAAAAGGTGCAGAGTTTGTACTTAAAGATAAAAATGGGAAAATAGTTGTTGTAGCAGGAAAAGAAGTGATAGGTGTATCAGATGAAAATGGTGTTATTAAATGGTCTAACATTCCATACGGAGACTATCAAATTTTTGAAACGAAAGCACCAACATATACAAAAGAAGATGGTACAACAGCTTCTTATCAATTATTAAAAGACCCAATTAATGTAAAGATTAGCGAAAATAATCAATCGGTTAAATTAGCGATAGAAAATAATAAAAGTGGATGGATTCTTCCAGTGACAGGTGGGATAGGAACGACTCTTTTTACTGTACTAGGCCTTGCGTTAATGGTTACAGCAGCGTTTGTTTTCTTTAGAAAAAAGTTTGCTAATAAATAAAGTTTTAGGAACATGTAACCATGTGATGTGAAAAGGGGAGAAGCAAAATGCTTTCCTCTTTTCGATATTTTAGTATATACAGAGGTGGAAATATGAAACGAAATCTTGTTTTAGGAGGTATTTTTTTATTTGGATTAGGTATTTTTTTATATCCTACTATTAGTAATTGGTTGGCGACTCGTGCTCATTATTCTGAGATTAGTTCTTATGATAAAAAGATTAAAGCGCTACAAAAGAAAGAAATTGAACGTAGGGAAAAAGAAGCAGCCGAATATAATAAACAAGTTCAAACTTCCACGAAAACATTTGCAGATCCATTTGCTGAGGAAAATAGTAATCAACAAGCGTATGCCGATGCGTTAAATTTAGGTGATGTAATGGGGTATATTGAAATATCGAAAATTAAAATAAAACTGCCAATTTATCAAGGTACCTCTGAAGAAGTATTGAGTCGGGGGATAGGTCATTTAGATTATTCGTCACTCCCGGTAGGTGGAGAGAATACGCACACTATTTTAACCGGGCATCGTGGTTTACCATCAGCAAAGTTATTTTCAGATTTAGATAAGTTGAGTGAAGGAGATCTTTTTTATATTCACTCTTTAGACAAAATTCTTGCCTATAAAGTAGATCAAATTAAAGTAGTTTTACCACACGAAACGGAAGATTTGCAAATTGTGGAAAATAAAGATTTTACTACATTAATTACATGTACGCCTTATGGAGTAAATACAAATAGATTGCTCGTTCGAGGTGAGCGTGTAGAGTTCAATCAGAAAGAAAAACAAGAAATAAGTACAGAGGTATTTATGTTTAATAAGTGGACGGTAATAGTTCCAATCCTATTGTTATGTGCGTTTCTAGTCGTAATTTATAAGAAAAAAATAACTAGATAGATTGTATGTATCCCGCAATAATGGGCAGTGGATCCATTAATTTAGGGATAAGTAAGGAAGGTATAGAAAGGATGAAGTAAATCCGCACTGATTAAAGTTCACTTTTTTTGACTGTAGAAAAAATACGGTAAAGGTGGGAACAAGGAAATTGAGGCTACGATTAAAGCTGGTAAGTATTCATTTAATGGTTTTGTTAATGATATGTGTAAGTTTTGTTATATATGTACCAAAAGAAGTTTATGGATCCACGGTAGACTTAGAAGGTTTAGGTGATATATCGCGTTATAATGCAGTTATCTTTGGTAACCATAAAGCAGTTGGTGGAGACGTTGAAGGTGCAATCGCAGTTCAAGGTGATATGGATGCATCAGGTTATACGATTGTAGGTGCAGCGGCAGGTACATCTAATATAGTTGGTGAAAAATGGAGTGATGAGGGATATCCGTCCTTGTTATTGTCTGGAAAATTTAAAAAATCAAGAGAGGAATCTTTTATCATTCAAAACGGAATAGTCGTTATGACAAAAGAGAGTGATCCAGATCGTACAATACAATCTTCTTATGATCGTATTGTTTATAAAGAAAAACAAGAAATTGATGCGAAATTCAATGAGTTCCGTAACATAGTAAACCAAGTCAATCAAGATGCAGGTCAATATAAAACGAATACCCCAATTCCAAATATGAGTTTTGGCATCGGAAAAGAGATAAATAATCCTAATATTTATGTTTCATCAGAATTGACAGGGAAAATAAATTTAGAAATAAGAGATGTATTTTTACCCAATGCTAAGGACAAAGATTTTATTGTTATGCATTCGGATGCAAGAGAGGTTACATTTAAAAATGGGTCTATTCTATATGACACAAATAATATAGGAAGGGCTACGGATATAATTCCTACATCACAACCCTATTCTCCTGATTCACCGTTTACTGAGCTATATGGGAAAGTGATTTGGGTATTTCCTAATGCGAAAAAAATCACAGCAGAGGGATATGGTGTTGTTGGAAGTGTATTTGCTCCAAATGCTGTATTAGAAACAAAAGGCGGTTCAATTAATGGACAAGCATTTGTCGGTGCAGTGCAACAAACTGGTGGATTCGAATTTCACAATTTCAAATTTAACTGGAAACATTGGAACAAGCCTAGTACTGGGAAAATAAAAATAAAAAAAGTAGATAGTAATAATGATGATAAAAAATTAGTGGGAGCAAAGTTTCATATAGAAGATTCAAACGGAAAAATAGTTGGAGAGCTAATAACAGATGAAAAAGGAGAAGCGATATCTAAAGATTTACCAATAGAAAACTATAGCCTAGTGGAAGTAGAAGCGCCTAAAGGTTACGAATTATTGAAAGATAAGGTAGCTGTAAAAATAGAAAAAGATAAAGTAATAGAAATGAAAATAGGAAATAAAAAATTGCCAGATCCAATAGGGAAAATAAAGCTTGAGAAAGTAGATACAAACGATAAAAATAAAAAGCTAGTAGGAGCAAAGTTTCATATAGAAGATTCAAATGGAAAAGTAGTTGGAGAGCTAATAACAGATGAAAAAGGAGGAGCGATATCTAAAGATTTACC
>NZ_JBHWYR010000135.1:0-7497 GCF_042728695.1 Bacillus sp. NPDC060175 | reverse complement strand
GATAGGTATCTTTGTATAAAAAAGTTTAAATAGTACCATCATGATTGGAAAATGACACAAATAGATACTATATGAAATTTCCCCTAAGTATACAAATACACTCTTATTTAAAAATGCTTTTACTTTTAGGTTACTCATGGCCATGATAATAAATATACTAACACCAATTACGACACCCCAATCTTTTAATAAGAAAGTAGTGTCATTACGGGAAAAACCATAAATTAAAATGGAATATAAATATAGAATTATCCCTAATGTAATAAGAAATCCTTTTTTAAATTTTTTCATATTTTGATATAAATAAATAAGTTTTTCTTGATACTTAAAAAGTAACATTCCAACCATAAACATAGATGTGAAATGCAGTGTATCGGCATAACCATTATAAAATCCTTCTGCTTTCCCAATATGCAACATATTAAGGAAAACACTAATTAAAGAAAAGCTCAAAGCAATTAGTATCGTTTTCTTCCAACTCAGTTTATAAAAAAGAAGGAATAACAAAGGAAACACAATAGATATACGCATTTCTTGAGCCAATGACCAAATAACTGGATTATAATTTTCCGTAAAAAAGTTATTAAGAAGCACAAAGTGGTTTATAATATCTAATTTTGTTATAGACCCTTGCCACCTATCATAGAACCAATCCCGTAGTCCTGCCACTTCATACGGTGAAAACAAAATAAATAAAGCAAAGGTAATGATTATCCAAAAATAATAAGGGATATAGATTCTTACAAATCGCTTAATTAAATATCCCCAATAATTTGTTTTTGAATGATAAAGTGCCATAGATAAAACAAAACCACTTAGTACATAAAAAACGATTACAGCTTCTCCACCCGCCCATAAAAACCTAAGCGGGGAAAATTTAATAGAGTTAGGCAACGATGGTAGCATTAAACAAAAATGTCCAAATACCACTGTAAGTGCCGCTAACCCTCGTATGGAATCTAATTCTTTTATTCTCTTACTCATAAAATATTCTCCTTGTAAATTGTAAATTTTGCTGTTAATAAAGGCCACTATACTAGTGTAGTGGGAGAATTGTACATATTCTTTCTTTAAATCCCTAATATAAGCAGTACAAGGTCAATCTATGTATCTGTTTAAAGGAACTTTCGAATTTAGGCATAAGTTATATAGTAATAGAAAGAAAAAAGAAATTTCATTCTATAAAATCGTATTGTCGTTTAGAAAACATTTTAAAACTTTTTTCTAAACCCTCGTTATAGTCTGTCTGTTTATCCGTCCATTGAACGCCCTTATTTCCAGGCCACCCTGAGGTATTCGCAACATGTTTTAATAGCTCTGCTCCTTTTAAATTCTGCTGTAAACCACGGTTGTATGCATTTGTCATATTAGATATTGCAATTCGAGTATTCGTTTCTACATTTTTCAAATCTTCGTTTGTTAAATCTTTAGGTGCTAGTCCACCCCGGTGGAGCTGAAACAGTCCAAATGATGTGCCCTGATCTCCAACTGCATTTTGATCAAACTTACTTTCATGGAATGCAATAGATAAAGGAATCCATGGTGGCATACCGTGCTCTATTGATATTTGTTGAATTGTGTCTCTTACTTTAGCTCGGTTCGTATGATGGTCATATGCGTATTTTGTAAGATATAGCCCTACTGTGAAAACCAAAATAAATACTCCGATTTTTATTAATATCCCTCTCATCGACGTCACCTCACTTGTCAGTATCAAAGAGTATCTCTAGTAATCATATCTTTTGGGTATATTAACTAGTAATCGTGTATCAGATGATTATTCTTGGTTTCATTAATTACCGATTTTCAAGTGAAATTATTAGGGGGCCCTCTATATGGTATATCCCATTAAAATCGTACTTTTTTCTCGAATACTTTGTTTTCTATTCGATTGAAATTAAAGAATAACTATATACAAGGGATAAACGCTATAAAAAGATACTTAAACTTCTTTAAAAAATTCATTTTTTGGCCTCCATTTCTTTATATAATTAATTTAAAACAAAATATTTAATAGAAAGAAAAGATTTTATTAAATTTTTATAAAATTTAATAACAGAAATAAGTACCAGATATCAATTTTCATTTTCACTTGGTGGAATAATGAATGTTCTTTCATCATGTAACTTTATTAAACTAACCTTGCATCAGAACCCTTTGAATCGAAATATCCATAAAAAACGCCATCCTTTCTGTATATTTATACAAAAAGAATAGCGTTTTTTGTTTATATAGATACAAATTTAGTTTAGCTTGGTAGCAATACGAAAAGTTCCGAAGAACCAAATTTGAGAATTAATACAATCTTCCATTCCAAGCTATCCACATAAGAATCTATAATACTTTGAAACTTTTTGTTTCAGATTACTATTTAGTTTTATCCTATAAAGTTAGCTTTTTACTATATCAATCGCACTATCCCACATACCGCTAAAGAAAGATCCGATTTCGCGCATAAAACGTGTAAACCAATTTGCTTGTTCTACATCAGAGTTTGTTACAAGGTCTACTTGTAATGATTTACCTGATAAAAATCCAGGATCTGTACTATCTTTAGGCGAAATAATCATTTTACTAATTGTTACATCCTTTTTAATAGGCGCTTCTTGTTCTTTATTCGGTACTTTAAATTCTTTTTTATAAACGTCATTGTTGCCCTTTGGCATTGGAAGTGAAACAGCTTGCTTCGTTTGAACAACTACATCTTTGTCTTTTGCATTTGCTACTCGCACTGTTTCATGCCCTTTTACCACTGCATCTTTCCCATAAACTTTCTTCACTTCAAAATTCGCAAATCCATAATCATATAATTTCTTCGTCTCATCAAAACGTGCTGTATGAGAGTTTGCTTTTATCACTACAGAAATTAGGCGCATACCGTTTCTTTCTACTGTACCAGTGAAGCAATCACCAGCTTCTGGAGTAGTTCCTGTTTTCAACCCATCTACACCTTCGTATTGCTTAATTAAACCTTGTAACATCATGTTAAAATTCACCATATCAATTGGATACTTGCCACCCTTTTGGAATGTTTTTTTTGGGATTTTTGCTGTATCTAACATTTTGGGGAAATCTTGAACGAGACGTTGTGCTAAAATCGCACAATCTCTTGCGGACATTTTATTTTTCTCGTCTGGGGTTGTCCCTTCTGGATGATGTCCCTTTAAATCATAGTTTGTTAAGCCTGTAGAGTTTACAAATTTATAATTTTTCATTCCAAACTCTTTTGACTTATCATTCATCATTTTCACGAAATCGGCTTCTTTTCCAGCAATTTCTTCAACTAAAGCAATTGTTGCACCGTTTGCAGAGTAAATTGCCATTGCCTCATATAACTCTTTAACTGTATAAGAGCCACCATTTTCTAATGGAACGTTTGATAATGAGCGATCTTGCGAAATCTTATATGCATATTCAGAAATTTTAATTTTTTGATCCCATTTAAGTTTTCCTTTATCCACCGCTTCATGAACTAAGTATTCACTCATCATTTTTGTCATACTAGCAATTGCTAATGATTCATCCGCATTTTTTTGATATAAAATTTTTCCGGAATTTGCTTCTACTAAAATTGCTGATCCTGCTTCTACGTCTATAGCAGGAACTGTTTCCGCTGTTGCTCTTCCAGATGTAACAATTATGCTACAAAATAGTGTAAGCACTGTTACTATTACAATGAATTTTTTGTAAAACATACCTTTCAATTCTCTTACCTCCAATATCTTTGTACTCAAAAAAACGATATTCTAGCATAATCCCTATAAAAATAGACAGTTTTATCAAAGGCTATTTACAAATAAGACTTTAGGATCGCTTTCATATAGACCATCTCATCACACCCTTTTAGGCGCACTGACACTTAGTATTCCCACACACATCCCTATTTCTAATACCCTTGTATTTTTCAAAATGATCCGTACTTTCATATTTTTTAGGATTACATTTAATAGACAATCTAAGTAATACATTTGTTCCACAATTATAAAAAAATAAAACCAGTGTGCCCCGATTGAATATCGAAACACACTGGTAACAGTTTTTTGTAATAAAAAAACTACATCCTATATTTAATGTAGTTTTTCTAGCTGATTTATTTATTTTTCACTTCATTTTTATAAAAAGCAAATAATGGTTCAATGGCTGGACTAGATAAAAGAGGAATTGCCTTCTCAATCAATTCTCTATCCCAATCAAACCAACGCATTTCCATTAGCATATTAATTTCTATATTAGTGAACCGTTTCTTTATTTCTTTAGCAGGATTACCACCTACTATTGTATACGGCGGAACATCTTTACATACGACAGATCCAGCTGCAATAATTGCACCTTCGCCAATAGTAACGCCAGGCATTATAATAGCATTCATACCAATCCAGGCATCGCTTTTAATGACTGTATCACCCTTCGGTTCATATGATTGTTCTATTTGCTCAACGAATGGATAAACTGTAATCCATTCAGGGTGATGATTATGATTCCCACCCATTAAAATGACAACTCCACTTGCAATACAAACATAATTTCCAATAATGAGTTTATCAAGTTGCCAACCCATCTGTTCAATTGGATTGAAAAGCACTCGAGACTTAGCATCGCCCCACAAATATCTTACACAGCCATCTTCAAAATTTTGATGACCATAATAACCAGAATAATAGGAGTACTCTCCTACTTCAATGAGTGGATTTGTTACTATATCTTTTAAATACTTTGTTTCTGACCAATGATTATATAATGGATGCTTCATAACTATATTCCTCGCTTCTAAGTATGGTAGATTTTTGCAATTTACTTAGAAGCTTAATACGACAGCGACATTTTTAAATTTTTTCAAACGACGAATCATTATCTTCAAGCCTTTCTTTTATACTAAAAAAAGCATAACGCAATAAATTACACAAGTCAAATTGTGTAATTTCGAACACAACTTAAACTGCGTAATACTGCAATAAGAACATTAAAACAATCTAACTTTTATACTAACAATATAGTAATTACATTTAGTTAATATTTTGCAAAAAAATTTTAATTGCCATGACAAAGCAAACAATAACCACTATTGGTCGTATTAATGACGTCCCTTTTGTAAGCACCATCTTCGCCCCAATATATGACCCTATGATTTGACCAAGCATCATAATCACCCCAATTGTCCAATCAATTTGGCCAAAAATAATAAAATACAACAAAGCAGCGAAATTACTTGTAAAATTCAAGATCTTAGCATTTGCAGTTGCTCTTGTAGTACTATATCCACATAAAAGAATGAACGCTAAAGCAATTAAGCTACCTGTTCCTGGGCCGAAGAAACCATCATAAAATCCAAGGAATGGAGCCACTGTTAACGCAAACAACAACATACTTATTTTTCTCGGTCGATCTTCGTTTGCTATATTTGGAGATAATAGAAAATAAAGACCAATAATAATAAGTAAGAAAGGTAATATCATGATTAGATATTCAGCTCGTATCTGTAAAATAAGCCATCCACCCAAAATAGATCCAAAAAAGGTCATTAAGATGGACAAACGCATTTCTTTGAGATTAATTTCTTTCTTCTTAATAAAAATCACAGTTGCCATGAGGGTTCCGCTACTCCCTTGTAGTTTATTAGTTGCTATTGCTACAGAAGGAGACATACCTACTAATAACATTACTGGGATAGTTATCATACCACCGCCCCCAGCAATTGTATCTATCCATCCTGCTAAAATAGCTACTAAAAATAATAATATGAGTAATTCAATAGTAAAATCCATATAAAGGGAATGGGAAGGTTTGAGCTATTATAGCCCAAACCTTCCCATTCTCCCTCCTCTCTCTAAACTAGTTTATGATATCTGTAAAGTAACTCTCTTTCTGGTCGCGTAATCGGCTGGAAACGTATTGCCTGCAAACAATTCTACGTCCATACTTATTATCACCAATCGGAATTTTGTATTCTTCCTCCGATAACCTTTCTCTACCATGAGTTACATTCGTTTGCTTACCATAGTATGAATTTGGCATAATCAATAAATCTTCAGATGTAAGCGGAACTTTATAAGTAGGCATTGTTCGTAACAGTTCCAAAAACATGTCAAATTTCAATTTTTCTTCTTCACTTCCCCCCACATAAATCAATCTATTTTCTGCTCCATTCAAACAAGTTGCAATAATATCACCATTATCATCCAAAAATATGATTTGGTTTATTTCCCCTACAAATCCCGATATTTCACCATCCGCCATTCCTGCGATATGAGCAATAGGCATTTTACTTATCGCCAATATATCATCTTTACTGAAGTGATTTTCTTCAAGATGCTTTTGAAGTAATTTTGGCGTTCCAATATGAGTATTGGTTTTTAAATTTAACACTCCTTTTAATAAAAGAGCATCAACCCTAGTAAATTTGCCGCAAGTAATTTCCGAAACTATTAGTTCGACGGATTTATTAAGTCTATTCGATACAATCTCTAAATTCGTATTGAACGATTTCAATCTTGCTTCAATATGCAATTGATTTTTCATATCTGTATATACTGTGGCATCGTTATGTTGATAAAAGTTTCCGCCACCAGTGCTTGCACCGACATTTCGCAAAACTTCATCATTGTTTAAAGGAGAAATGAGATGAAATCTATTTTTCCCTGCATGTTCGGACGGATGAATCAAAGCATCATAATTAAAAAGTGTGGCAAAAAGCCATGTGACCCATTCAGCATAAAAATATTTTTTCATTCTATCGTGTTCGTTTTCACCATAATTAAAGCCTTTGCGATTTTCCCCAGGTAATAGGGTTTCCATAGGATCACACGGAATATTTTTAATAAGTATAGGCGGTACGTTCCCACCACAATTCGCTTCTTTTATCATATGAAGTAGTTTTTTTACATCTGAATTCGGAGTTTTCTTTGAATAGTCAATCAAACAAATGAGCCACTCTTTTGAAAAGCTTGCAGCTATTTCTTGATCACAAGTATAAGGATTATGAGTGTTTAATTCATTGTCTATTAGATTCTTGATTTTATCCTTCAATACATTAGGAATAGTAATTTCTTCAATTTCCGTAATCTGCAGTATTCCTTTATTCATTATAAAACCTCCGTTATTTTATTTTTCTACACCCTATCTCCTGTTAAATGAACTACTTCTTTTTTACTTTTCGTCAGAACTATTAGAGCCACCAATTTACAGATACTAAACGTGAATGATACGAGATTTCCTCTTAGTTACATTTCTCCAACGAATTCCCCTTGAATTGGCATATTTAATTTGAAAATCTAATTCATTTTCATACTTTACTTTCAAACTATGTTTATATGATTTTCAATTCAAGTAAGAGTATTTCATTTTCTAAAGTTTTCCTAATTTTAAAATCAGAATTTTCAATACAACTATGTTAACATTAAAAATATAACACGAAACAAAAAAATGTAAATAAATAGTTTTTTTATAAAAAATAGTCAGACTATTTATAAGGTAATCCGTATTCCATTGAACCAACTACGG
>NZ_JBHWYR010000134.1:0-7567 GCF_042728695.1 Bacillus sp. NPDC060175 | reverse complement strand
AATCAACTAGTGCTCGTTCTGTTTGTTCTACTAAGTATCCATAAATATCAAAGTCTGCTCTCGGTATCGACTTCTTACCATTCGGTTGATGAGACTGAGACATCCCCACATAAGATTGAATAACTGATGCTGGCACAAGGAATACTATCTGATCCTTACTGAACTCTATAAGAAAAAAACAAATAGATGAAATAATAAGTATATCTAATTAAAATTTCATCTGGACTTTTCTATTCAAATAACGATTTCGTTATAATTTATGAACATATTTTAGGCCTAAAAATCCTACCGAACATTTTTAGGATAAAAAAAGATGTCTAAAAAACTTATGTTCTTTAGACATCTTTTAATCTATTTTATTAATAAACCCGTAGAAGTAACTTGATAGGTTCTTTTCTTACCTATATATTCCTGTTTACTATTCTCAAGGTTAGTTAGTGTAGCGCGTGTCTTTTCCTTTACTGCTTCCCCTTCTATATGGGTAAACTCAATGTAATCTCCCACTTTTACGGGCACGGTTTGGCTTTCAGCAGTTTGTTGTCTATTTCCCACGATTTCCTTATTGTACACAACACTACCAGATGAATTCTGTACTTTAATACTTGCATACGTATTATTAAAGTAAGAATGTGGTACGCCTGCTTCTAACTTCACCTGCATTTTCTCTGTTGCCCTATTATAATCTACTTTTGCGATTTCTCTATCACTATAACCTTTTAAGGTCCAGCCAAATTTATTTCCGTCTAAAACCGTTGTTTCTGGCATTTTTTCTACTTTCTTCAGACCTTCTTTTGTAACTTCGTACATTGCTTTTTTTCCAAAGCTCTCTTGTTTACTGTTGTCTACATTTGTGAAAGTAGCTCTATGCACACCTTCTAGATGTGTTAACTCAATATAATCTCCTACTTTGACTGGAACTTTTTGCAATTCAGCATTTTGTTGTTTGTTTCCATAAATGTCTTTATTGTATACTGTTTTCCCTGATGCATTTTGCACTTTAATACTCGCATATGTTTCATTAAAATAATGATGCGGTACGCCTGCTTTTAAGTTAACTTGCATTTCTTCTGTCGACTTATTGAAATTGATTTTAGCAAACTCAAAATCACTAATTCCTTTTAGCGACCATGCAAATTGATTTCCATCTAAAATTGTTGCTTCTGGCATTTTTTCTACTTTCTTCAAGCCTTCTTTTGTAACCTCGTACATTGCTTTTTTTCCAAAGCTCTCTTGTTTACTGTTGTCTACATTTGTGAAAGTAGCTCTATGCACACCTTCTAGATGTGTTAACTCAATATAATCTCCTACTTTGACTGGAACTTTTTGCAATTCAGCATTTTGTTGTTTGTTTCCATAAATGTCTTTATTGTATACTGTTTTCCCTGATGCATTTTGCACTTTAATACTCGCATATGTTTCATTAAAATAATGATGCGGTACGCCTGCTTTTAAGTTAACTTGCATTTCTTCTGTCGACTTATTGAAATTGATTTTAGCAAACTCGAAATCACTAATTCCTTTTAGCGACCATGCAAACTGGTTTCCTTCTAAAATATTATTTACATTAGGCATATCTGGTTTAATTGGATTAGAATCCGTACCCTTCCAAATCTCTGCTGTTAAAATTGGATATCCTAATGCACCCACTTTTTGAATGGTATCATTATTTGGACGTAATCCCCACTTCTCAAAGAAAGGAATCAAATTTTGTTTGGCTACTTTTGATGCCGAAATCATAAATAATTGCTTTTTATTTTCATCCGTTTGTGGAAGTTCATTTGAGGGCATGTCTCTATACAATTGATGCAATTTAGGATAGAAGTCCTCTCCATATGCTAACTGTAGTTGCCAAAGCATAACAAGCTTAACAAAAGCATCACTAATTTCGTCATAATTTTTATTAGATTGTTCTAAGTATTGAAATGCCTTATTATAAGCACCCTCTTGTTGTAATCTAAAAGGTTGATTAGATGTAAATGCTTTTTCTACAGAAAGGCTGTAAATATTATTTTGTACTTCTGTCATATTATAAAACTTCCAAGGTGATTGTTGTCTCAAATGTCCTGCCTCATGCCAAGGACCCCAGCCATCTTTTATAAATTTATTAATATCTAACACGTATTGGATTGCTTCTCCTACATATGCAGTTCGATAAGAAGTTGCATACATATAATAATCGGGAGAATGATTTTCTTCTACGTAATGAATATAATGTTTATCTACTTGTTCCTCGGATAACCCAGCTACTTTGTCTTGAATTCGAGTAGCTTCATCCATCTTTTTTAAGAGTTGTACAGGATCTGTATTAGAACCCAACAAATATTTCTTAACACGTGCAGGGCTGGCCGTAATTAATACACGTTCTCCTTTTAACTCCACTGCATGTGCATTTGGATATTGGTTCAGCATGTCTATTAAATCTTGTTTCGTATGCTTGCCTAGTTCAAAGAAAGGAGTAGTCGTTCCACCTGTTGTGACTGTTGTTCGAATGGTACCACCTTGTTGTTTATTATAAAAATAAATCATCCCCCCATTTGGAGATTGAATTGTGTTTATACCAGGTTTTAATGTAAATGATTTTATTTTAGAATCTTCTCTCCAAGAAGCATCATACGAATACGTTCCAATGTATGCTTGAATATTTTGATTTCCTTCTACATTAATCGTTATTTGTTCATTTGGCTTTGCATATAAACCAGTTGGTTCATATGGACTAAATGCCATACTTTTTCTTTCCTGTTGTTTCAGTACCTCAACATCCCCTTTTCCTGGGACTGTATACGTTCTATTTTCTGATTTGACTGACTTTTCTTCTTGCAGTGATGTCGAAAAATTCTTTTGCTGCTGCGTTTCCTCCGCAAAGACATCTGATGAAGAAACCATTCCAGTCGCAAGCATAGTTAATGTAGCAGTAGCTGCAAGTATTTTTCTAGTTTTATGTTCTGAATTATTCCCCATATTATCTCCCTCATTTTTCCTTAATACTCTTAAGGATCTTTGTTTTCTTTTTCATGTTTTTACGCCCAAAACTATTCATGCTATTTATGCTGTATCTATTACTCTATTTTTCCCCATAATAATCTCCTTTTCTTTATTTATATGATAAACTCATCGATAACAACCTATTATGTTTTGATTCAGTATTCTTAACTTCCATCAAATTGTATAAATGTATTCAATTGGCGAAATAAGTAAATGAATTTCAATATTTCACGGTTAGAATCTCACGGGAAATTCATAAAAGTTATTTAACTTTAAAGGTTTAAACAATCGTAACCACGTTTGTTTAAACCTTCACAATTTTTTCTAAGCTATTCCCTAAAAAATCTTATTTTTTATTGTACCTGAACCTGATTGCTACTCTTTATGTAAAAGAAAAGACGGAATCCTTAATACACCCCCGCCTTTTTTGATAAAAAAAACGATTAATTATCTTATGATTATTTACGTAACTTTGCAATAGAAGTAGTATCCCCCTATTTTTTTGAAGATACAGGATCCATTTTTAATGTTTTTATCCCTTCTTTTAATGTAAACGCATCTGCTCTTAATGTTTTCCAACTATCTTTCGCTGCATTCAAATTAGGTTTTAGGAATTTGAATTTATTTTGATCCGCTTTTTGGGATGCTTTATCAATATGACTAAGCACTCCCGAATATTGAGAATCTAAATCATGCCATTGTGCAGACATATAGGTAAGTGCATTAATAGCCGATCCAATCGTATTGTGCATTTCATTAATATTATTATACGCAACACCAACTACACGATTTAATGTTACTTTATAATCTATAGTCTGACGTAATTGTGCTAACAACGGCTCTAACGTACCTAAATTATTTCTTGCTACCCCTATCATTACACCACCAGCAATCCACGTAGGAATTGAGGGAATTGATACAGTTATTATTCCATCTGACTCTACTTGTTTAAAATGTCTTACTTGCTCTAAAACTTCATTTAGGCGCTTTTCATCTTCATCAATTCCAGATGCTTGGTTTTTCAGAATCGAATGCAATATATCTTTATGACCTGCAAATGCTCGAACATCTTCTCCAATACTATCTCTTAACTTAGCTAATTCTTGTATTAAATTCTGTGTATACGCTTGGTTTTGTTTAATCTCTTCTTGTAAATCTGTAATTCCTTCTTTTAATGTATCTCCATCTCCTTCATCAATGGCTTCTACTAGTGTATCGTAATAATTGTCAAACTTGGTATCATACTCCACAATACCCGTCAACGTATCTAAAAGTTGTCTTTTTATGTGCTTATCCCATTTAGTAGCATGCTCTCTTGCATTTTTTTGATCTTGTAGAATTTGACTAGGTAGATTTGTATACCCTTTAATATCAATTCCTTCAAAGTTAACATCTGGGTTATTAATCAATAAATAAGAATAGTCATTCATGGATTTTGCGAATACCCCAGCATCTTGCAAAGCTTTTTTCATCTTTTCGCTGTTTACAGAAAGAGATATATCTTCGGTACTAGTTTGTTCTATTTTACTTTCACTTGCGAAGGCTGCCACTGGAGAAACTACCGTGGTTGTTGTCAGAGTTAAAAACGTCGATACAGCAAGTAGTTTATAAGGAAAGTTTTTATTCATTTTAATTCCTCCTATACATATATATTGATTTTTAGTTTGTTTTTTCTTGTTTAAAAGCAATGTCTTTTGAAATGAATTCTGCATCCTTATGAATATCATTCCAACTTTGTTTAGCAGCCTTTAAATCGTCAGGTATTAAAGAAAGTTTATGTTCTTGCATTTGATCAACATTATCATATAGATCTTTATAATTTGCCCCCATCGTATTCCATTGTTGCTGAATACTTGTTAGAGACATAATTGCTTGATCAACTGTCTGATACAAATATGTTAAAGTGTCTTTTGTGTTAGTAAGTGAAATAACTGCTTGGTTAGCAAGATCGGCTTTCATACTTAATTCTCCTATTTTATTAGAAATTTCGTTATAGGAGTTCATATGATTAGATGCCGTAACACCAGCTGCTGTTCCTAAACCAATACCAGCTGCTCCTAGAGCTGCAAGACCACCCACAACAGCCGGTGTTGCTGTGCCACCAGTTACAACAATTACTACCGCTCCTGCAATCGTTCCAATAACTAAAATAGCTGCTCCCAATCCACCACCAATTGACCATGCTAATACATTATTAAAATGTGCTTTCTGAGTAGAACGTAGATTCTCAATTTCAGCCTGAAGTTGTGGGACTAGCGCTTGTTTTCCCGCTAATATAGCCGTTAAGCCCCCCTGACCATCTGGACCTCCAACATTATTTTTGAAATCTACAGTATTTGTATACAACTTTGTTTTGAAAGCTTCTAACATCTTAATGACTTCCGTAACTTCTTTTGAATTTGTATGAATTGTACCGATTAAATCACCTATACCTTCTTTTAGGCCTACCTTATCTTTCTTTTTCACAGTATCTACTAATGTGTCGTAATAATTTTGAAATTGTTCATCATAATTTACAATATTACGTGCTGTCTTTTGAATATTTGGCTTCGCTGTATCTAACCAGTAATTTGCATTGATTCGTGACAGTTCCTGATTTAGGTGAATGTTTTTAATTAATTCTCCCCCTCCTGAACCTAAATCAATATTGGATAAATTTACATTCGGTTGCTTAATCATTGTTTTTGCGTACAAATCCATTACAAGAATATGAGAGCCTGTTTCAGCCAATGCTTTCTTTAGCCCTTCAGGCCCTAACGTATAGTTTTCTATTTTTTGTTCTTGAGCCGTTTGTTCTTGGGCAAGTGCATGAATAGAGCTACCATTCGTAGCTGTTATAACAGTTGCCAAAGTGGCCAAAGTTATGACCTTAAATGGAAATTTCATCATTTTTATTCTCCTCCTTATTTTCAGTTGGGTTCTTATCTTTTTGTTCACCCTAAGTTCTTAATATCAAAATTTATTAACCTGTTCTTCGAGTTGGCTCGTTACATTTTTTAGTCGTCTTAATGTATCTTTTTGAGACTGATTGTTAACAGTATCAACTTCAGTCGATAGTTTTGTAATACTATTATTTATTAGATTCAAATCATCTTTATAGCGTTTCATTAGATCAATTTCTCCATCAACTTGGTTAGCAAATGTATGCAAATCATTTTGCATGAAAAGAATCATTGATTTTTGTAAATCTGCTACTGTTAATTTTGTTGTTAAATCATATAACTTTTGATTTTGTTTCTCTAAATCATCTAAATACGCTCGTTGCTCTGCTGTTAGTTTATTAATTTCAGCAAAGGTACTATATGTTTTTTTGATTTTTTCAGGATCAATTACTTTCATAAGATCATACTCTTTTGTTTTTGTAACTGCAGCTGCTGCAATTTCACCTTTTTTATTGTTCTCTATCGCTTCACGTGCTTCTTTTTTGGCAACTTCAATTTCTAAGGCTGATTTTCCCTTTTCTGTTGCTTCTTGCTCTGCTTTTTTCTCTGCTTCTACAATAGCGTTGTTAATTTCTTTTCCTTTGTTATACGCTGCTACCGCTGTTTGGGCAGCCGGTTCAATGATATCTTTTGATAAACTATAAATTTCTTGGAATACCTTTAGCCCTTGTTCATTTAAAGCTCCTGGTAATAATGCTATTTGTTGTAAATCATTTTGAATTGATTTTTTTGTATTTAGCATTTCATTTTTTAACTTGTCTATTTTTCCTGTTCCCTCTGAGCTAAGTATACTCTGTGCTTTTACCACATCTGTATCAAGATTTTTCAGTTTCTTATCTACCTGTAGTTTAAGATCTGTTAACTCATTAATCTGACGTTGCACGTTTTCTTGGTTTGTTATAGTCATATCTTGAAGAACTTCCAGTCTATCTATAAACCCTTCTTTATCTTCCTTATTATCTACAAATCCTTTTAATGTTGGATAATAGCTATTAAATTTGGTTGCAAATCCTTTACTTTTTGAATTTAGTAGAATTAATTTTGGATATAGTTCTGATGACCACTCTTTCATATCTTGTTTAATTAGAAATTGAGTTGTATTTAAAGATGGAACTTCTTCAAGTTGCACATTCGGACTTGCTAAAGCTCCATCTATAAAAGTCTGTGTTAACTTGGAGTGTGCACCTATTTTTCGTAATGATGAGGAAATATCTATACTATCTTGCTCCGTTTCTGCCTGAACAATTGGCATTGCGAGAGTATTGATAGGAATAGTCGCTCCAGTAACGATTGATGTTATTAAAAATCCTGTCATAATTTTATTCTTCATTCCGTACACCTCTTTACCGTTGTTTTTTACAATCTTAATCATATATGTTTTACAAACTAACGTTACGATTTCTTCTCGCATACACTCGAGGATGGAAATTTTCCGATAGAATAATCGTATTTCGTTTCTATTTATTTTTAATAGAATGTAAGGACCTTACTTCCCCTTCATTTTAAACACTATGTTTTTCATAAGTAAACCAGAAAATCACATTGATTATATTTGAATTTTCAGATATTAATTGTTCGAATTCAAAAAAATTATATCTAAAAAAGTTAAAGACAACTTTCACTTCATAAGGTGAAATAATTAT
>NZ_JBHWYR010000133.1:0-7633 GCF_042728695.1 Bacillus sp. NPDC060175 | reverse complement strand
GATATAAATAAGTTGATGAGACTCTCTATTTCTCTTTACTCATCTTTCTAGATTTAAAAGATTATTGCATACATAATTCATTCTATAAAAATTAAATAATTAAAACAATGTATAAAAATGTATATTTTTCGAAATATTATGATTCACAGAAGAACCTCTAGCACATGCTAGAGGTCCTGCCCACCTTACTATTCTTTATCTTTTTCTACTTCTTTTTTCTTATCTTCTACTACAGATACGACAGGTTTATCATTCGATAACTGCTGTACTGCACCTTTTCCAGCAAATCCTTCTAGTAATTCTTTTAAATCAATACCAGAAGAAGCTTTTAGCGTTTCTTGCATCGTTGCCATTAAATCAGTCGCATAACCTGCAACTTTTCCGGCGCCGCTATTCTTTCCACCGCCGCCTGTATCGACAACTGTAATTTTATCAATATTGCTAAGTGGACTTGCAATTTCTTTCGCATAACTCGGAAGCATTTTTAGAACCATATCCATAATCGCGGCTTGCCCATATAATTCAAATGCCTCTGCAATTTTTTGTTTCGCTTCTGCTTCAGCTAAACCTTTTAATCTAATAACATCTGCTTCTGCTGTACCTTGCGCTTTCTGTACTTCTGCTTTCGCTTGACCTTGCGCTTTTTCAATTTCTGCTTTCGCTAAACCTTCTACACGAACTTCTTCTGCACGTGCTCTTGCTTCAGCTTCAATCTTATATTGATCCGCATCTGCTTTTTTCATTTGTTTTACTTTTTCGGCTTCTGCTGATTGTTCGACAGCATAGCGATCTGCATCTGCTTTTTTCTTCACTTCTGCATCATATTGCTTTTCACGACGTGCAATCTCTTTTTCTTCTAATTCAATTTGCTTTTCACGCTCAATGATTTTAACGCGCATTTGCTCTTCTGTAACACCTTGTTGCGCTTTCGCTTGTTGTAATTCATAAGAAAGATCTGCATCTGCGCGAGCTTGTTCTTGGTCCCTCTTATAAGATTGTACTTTTAATTCCTTATGTTTTTCAGCTTCAGCGATTTGTGCATCACGTTGATATTCCGCTTCTTTTGCTTCTTTCTCAGCACGAGCTTTTTCAATTCGTGCCTCTTTTTCACGCTCTGCATTCGCAACTGTTGCATCACGCTTAACCATTGCAATTTGCGGCTGACCAAGTGCATCTAAGTAACCGTTTTTATCCATTATTTCTTTAATTGTAAAGGAAACGATGCGAAGTCCCATCTTCTTCAAATCAGTAGAAGCTACTTCATGCACCTTTTGTGCGAATTGCTCTCTATTACTATAAGCATCTTCTACTGTCATAGAAGATAAAATAGCACGTAGATGCCCTTCTAAAACTTCTTTTGCTTCTACTTTTAACTCTTCCGTTTCTTTTCCTAAATATTGTTCAGCTGCTGTAGAAACTTCTTCAATTGTCGATCCTACTTTAATAATAGAAACACCGTTTACTGTAATTGGTACACCTTGTTTCGTATACGTATCACGTGTTCCAACTTCTAATTTGTAGTTTAATAAGCTAAGAAGTTCTGCTCGTTGCATAATTGGCACAACGAAAGTACCACCACCGCGGATAATCTTAATCTTCTTTCCATCATCAGTGGTAACAACATTCTTTCCACCACCAAGCCAGTTCCCTGTTACAATTAATGCTTCATCTGGACCAACTGTACGATACTTCGTAATGAATACTAAAATGAGTAGAATTAAAATTGCGAGTAAAACTCCACCGATAATTAATGGAATCGTCATGTAAATTCCCCCTTATAATTTTGGTTTCTTTAAAGAATAAGCGATGTTTTGTACAAGCAAAACACCATCTTGAATTCCCTCAATAATGACCTCGGTTCCTTGTGAAATATCTTTTTTCCCAATTGTTTTCGCTGGTATTGCATTACTTCCAAATTTAGAGGAGATTAATACTTCACCAAATCCTTCTGTAGGAATTGTCGTAATGACTTCTCCCTTGCAACCAATGAATTCATCCATACGTTGCACCGTATTTTGTTCTGCTTCTGCAATTGGTTTTAAAATTAATATTTTCATTATGAAAACACCGATGAAAGATATAGCAAATGAACCAGCAAAAATAATAGTACTATTAAAGGAAAATAAATATTCTCCTATATAACTAAGTCCACATAACATGGCGAAGAAACTAAGTAGTAAAGTAACAACGGATACAGATCCGCCCCCAAAACTAAATATTGATTCAAATATATCTCCAAAGAAAATATAAATAACAGTGAGTATAGTAGCAATAATAAATCCATATAAATAAATTGTTTCAAGTGGATAACCAAACAAGACCATTTCTTATCCCCCTTTCTTAAACAATCCCTTTTTTGTTATGTGTATGCCCCACCTCTTTCAAAGATTATCGTTCTTAATTTTCAGTTATTTACCTTTTAAAGAAAAGCCTGTAAGACAGGCCTCTAAAAAAGAACAGGAGAAACCTATTGTGACAGGCTCCTCCTAGAAAATAACCGATATATTATATATCTATATAATACACTATTTTCCACAAAAAGTAAAGTTAAACATACATTGGAAGAGCATTTATTTTATCCCGCATTAATGGGCAGTAAAACTCCCACTTCAAAATTCGGCGAATGCGAGGAAGTTAGGTGGGAGATAACTGCCCATAAAAGTCCGATTGGTGTGGGCTAATAATCAGTGGGGGATGAACAGAACCCCCGCTGATTAAAGTTTCACTTTACTGATAATGCGTATGTTCCATCGCCATTATCATATTTATATACATACAAGTAATACTTACCTGGTTTTGCATTAAATTTTGCTTCTATACGATTTCCATTAGCTTGACCGTAAGCTACGTAATTTTGCATATCTGATTCATGGTGAAGTACCCATGTCATCCCGATTCCATGCTCATTTAAAACAGAAATATCGATATCTTTCGCTGATGCTACATTAAATGTATAAACATCGGTGTGATCCCCGCCGATAAGGCTACCTTTTATAGTAGTGTTCAGCCCGATACGATTTGCTTCCTCTGGACGATTATTTGGTTCAGATTCTGTTAAACTTCCATCTTTAATCGTAACAGTTGTCTCGCTTCTACTCTCTTTTCCTTTATCATCTTTTACTCTTAACGCTACTTTATAAGTTCCTTCTCTTTCATATGCATGTACTGGATTAACTTCTGTACTTGTTCTTCCGTCTCCAAACTCCCATGAATAAGAAACGATTTTTCCATCTTCGTCGTTTGAGCCATCACTTTTGAATTGAATTCCTTCTTTTACAAGTCCATTATAAGGACCGTTTATATTAACTGTCGGAGCTTTATTTTCTCCGTCATCTTTTGCGATACCATGAAAGACTACATCATATTCAAATTGATTGGAACTATTCACACGGTAATTGACGAAATATGCTGTAACCGTTTTGTAGCCGCTCCATTCTTTTTGCGCTAATTGTTCTAAAGCTTCATTTACTCTTTTACTCATTGCGTTCCAGTCTTCTGATTCACCTTTTGTTACACTACCTGTAAACGTACCTTCTAATGTAAATGTATTAAAGAATTGAGACTCATGTTTTGTCATTTTTGTATCTTTCATAGACAACATATCACTAATTTCTTTCTTCACTTCTGTTAACGATTTTGATGCATGTTCAGTTAAATAATCATCTGCTACTTCCGGCACATTATACTTATCTTGATTATCAATTAACTGCTGCATATAAGCTTGGTACTCTTTATTTAACTTCGGATCTTTACTTAAAGTTTCACGATATGTATCATAATTTTTCACGTCATTCGCACGAATTAAATCTTGAATTTTATCAAACGTTTCAAATTGATGAGTATATAAGTACGACTGCAATGCAAACGAGTAGTTATAGAAATCCCAAGAACCATATTTAGCAAATAGTGTACGCTCTGCCGTATAACGGCTTGCAGGATCAGATGATAACCCACTAATTATGCTCTTTCTCGGTACAACGTTATTCGTACGAGTAGATCCTGCGAAAAATTCTGCATTCCCTTCTTGGAACCAAGTTAATCTTTCATTTTGATACATATCTCCTCTTCCAAATAAACCGGGAACTTCATATCTCCCTTGAAGATAATGAGTAAACTCATGACGGAATAACTCTTCTAAACTATAAATACTTTGCTCTGGCGTACGCTCATATGTAAAGAATGTACCTGTCTCTTCAATATAAATTCCACCGTTATTCGTCTCATATCCATACAGTTGTCTATTTAATTGATATTCATCTGGAGTATTATAGATTACTATCGTTAATACGTCGTCTGCATTACCTTGTTCTAAAGCTTTGTCATTTCCAATTACGCGGTGATATTGCGCTTTTACTTCCTTTGCAGCCCAATATAATCTCTTAATTTTTTCTTCTGACACTTTATCCCCAGTTTTAAATACAATAGATCCATCGTCGAATGTATACGTTTTTGGTAAGTATTGCTCCTTGCCTTCTTTACGTATCTTCTCTAAATCTACCGTATTCCCGCTATAATCTTTCCCATTATAGTTTGTTGTAATTTGTTCTACCGCAACAAAATAAGGTTCGCTTAAACGTGAATACATATGCATTGCTTGTGTAACAACCTCTAATCCTTTATTTGGATTGCTATGAAACTTCCCTAAACGGCTAGCAAAATAAATTCCATTATTAACGAGCCATTTATTTTCTGGCGTTACTTCATTTAGAAGAGCAATACGATTTATTTCATTAATAAACCCATCTACTTTTCCATACCACATCGTTTCACTCGCTTCTTTACGAGCCTCATTTAAGTAAGACTGTATATCATAATCAATGCCTTGCATCATATCGTACACAGCTTGTCCTTTCATACGATCGTCTACATATGCATTAAAATTATCATTATATTGTTTTAAAATATTCGATGCGTATTGCACCGTTTCAACATCACTTGATGCATTACTAATTAATTTACCGTATGCAGATACGACTGTATCTTGTTCAACTGTACCAAGCTTAAAGTTTGGATTTTTTGCGATTGCTTTTAAAGCAGGTAAACATTTATCCTGGAAGCTTCTCTCATTTAAATCGCTTAATTCGTTATTATAAAATGCAAGATAAAAAGCTGAACGTAACACTTCAGTAAACGTTTGAATTCCTTTTGAATCATCTTTCGTAAATGAATTCCCTCTATGAGCTAATTCATCTATAATGACTTGCATTTTTCCTTTATCTTTATAAAAAGCCTTTGCATCTTCATTAAACTGGAATAAGTCTGTAATTTGGTGCCACTTAATACTGCCTAACGTTTCAACTAATTCTTGATCATTCATTTTGTTTAAATCAGCCATTGAATAGCTTTCTTTAATTTGCTTTACTTCTGAACTTTTCATAATAGATGCTGGTCGCTGTGAAAAATCTCCTACTTTTAAACGCTCTTGAAACGATAATGTTTCCTCAGCTTTAGAAGCGTGTCCGATCTCATCTACTCGTTTTTCAATTCCAACTGGTTTCGAATGCAATACATTATATGGTACCTTTTCTTCCGCTGACACATGAGTTTGAATTGCCCCGAGCGATAAGGCCATTGTACTAATACTAAGCATGACTTTATTGATCTTTGATTTCTTGTTCATATCATTTCCCCCTATGTAAATATTCCATTCAAGAATTTAACATATTATCCAGATGAAATGATATAAAATGCAATATTTCATATTATTTCTTCATACATTTTGAACATATCGTGAACAAATCAACCTTTATCTCCAAACAATAATCTACTTTCTTCCATTTCTAATACACTTAGAAAATGCCCAGCAATATCCTTCTCTCATACAAAAAGACATCATCATATGCATGTTTCTAATGAAACTGCCATGATAATGTCTTCTCAAAAAAGAAAAAATTAATTATATCTAATAATAAGATTAAACGTTATTTACTTCTTAAATAATCTCTTTCTAAATACGAACATACTTAGTGCGGAAAGAACAAGTGTTATTCCAGAAAGTAAAGTCGATGTGCTAGCTTCACCGCCTGTTGATGGTAAAGATTTCTTGCCTTCCTCTGGCTTATTAGCATGTTGTTTATTTAAAGTGTCTGCTTTTCTTCCCTCGTTTTCAACAACTTGATTATTCCCTTTTTGCTCTTGATCCAATCCTGTTGCTGATTCTTTTACTTCTTTAACTTCCTCTTTCGCTTCTTCAACTTCTTTTGTTGGCTCTTTTACTTCTTCTTTTACTTCTTCTTTTACTTCTTCTTTTGCTTCTTCAACTTCTTTCGTTGGTTCTTTTACTTCTTCTTTTACTTCTTCAACTTCTTTTGTTGGCTCTTTTACTTCTTCTTTTACCTCTTCAACTTCTTTTGTTGGCTCTTTTACTTCTTCTTTTACCTCTCCAACTTCTTTTGTTGGTTCTTTTACTCCTTCAACTTCTTTCGTTGCTTCTTTTACTTCTTCTTTTGCTTCTTCAACTTCTTTTGTTGCTTCTTTTACTTCTTCTTTTGCTTCTTCAACTTCTTTTGTTGGCTCTTTTACTTCTTCTTTCGGTATTAATTTTTCTACTATATTCTGCATGACGATGCCACTATATAATATGCCCGTCTCATAATGATCTGCATCTAAATCAAATTCATATATTTTTTCTCCTAGAGTACTCCAAATGATTCCCTCATCAGTAAGCGTTCCACCTTCACTCTTTAGCGTAATCTTTTCAATTGGCTCTCCCTCTAAATCATATACAGGAATTGTCACTTCTTTATTTATTTCTGCATCATCCAAAATGACCTTTTGCCTTCTAACATCAATTGTTCCCCACTGACCTAATTGTATTAACGGCCTTACATCACGAATCTCATTTTCAGCTAATTTTAAACTAAGTAAGTCTAACATTGAGCCAAGAACCGTTACATCTTTAATACGATTATCTGTAAGATTTAACCATTGTAAATTTTTCAATGAAGATAACGGTGTTATATCTTCAATTTGATTATGAGATACATTTACATCGTTCAAATGTTTCAAGTTTGAGATGAACTCAATATTTTTCAAGCTTACTCCTTCTAAAGTGAGTTTTTCTAAATTCGTCATGTACTCTAAACCTGTTATATCTGTTATCTCTTTTATCTCTTTTCCTTTTTCTTTAAGTATCTCTAATTTTTTAATCTGTAATAAATCTTCTTTTGTGATAGGAGCGTTTAAATTCTCTCTACCTAAATTCTCTTTATTAATATGTTGTTGTAAAGTTTTATCGGGAATTACATTTTCCTTTTGTTCATTATCCTCTTTTATTGTTTCCTTTATTTCATCTAACCTTTCAACAACATTTTGAATTACTGTTCCATTAAATTTAATACGATTCTCTTCTGGCTTTATATCCAACGTAAATTCGTATGTTTTTTCACCGGTAGTCTCCCATTTAACAGAACCATTATTAACTATTCCATCTTCACTCTTCAATTGAATGGTGTTAATTGGATCTCCTTGTAAATTATAGACGGGTATTTTAACTTCTTTATTTTTTTCTACATTATCTAAAAAGATTTTTTGTCTTTGAATATCGATATACATTCTTTTTCCTAGCTCTTGAACAGGTCTAACATCACGAATTTCATTTGAGCCTAGCTTTAAATTATATAAGCCTGTTAAG
>NZ_JBHWYR010000132.1:0-7644 GCF_042728695.1 Bacillus sp. NPDC060175 | reverse complement strand
CTTAGTATGCAGCCATCCATCCAGATACCTTAGCTAATACGTCCCCCTAATCGTCGTTATTGCTAAGGTATCTTTTTATACGCCCTGTGTGCAGGGCTTTTTTATTTCAGTGATGATGCTCTTTTTCCCATCTCATTATCGATGCTTTTAGTCCAATTTTTTAATAAAATTCAAATTTGATTAAAGTAACTGTGTTTTTCGTTCTTCCATACGAATTACTTTTCCACTTTGATATACAAATGATTGTTCACCAAATCCACCTTGAGGTGGTTCTATTAGTTGGACTTGACCATTTTTAACAACATATATTCCGTTTATTTTCAAATCTATTTCAGCTGTCATTTCTACAAGATTTTCTTTTCTGATTCCCACCAAGATCACTCCCATATGTTATAATTACTTTGTCGAAGTAAGTCGGGAGCAATCTCGGCTTTTTTGTTTGTCTACAAATATCGCACAACATTTTCTGGAACAAATGATTGTTCAAATGATAAATGAAGCCGTATTGGAATCGGCTTTTTTTCATCCCGTGCTTGCTTACACATTTTTTCTGCTTCTTCCCATACAAATTCTTTATCCTCCGCTCGCTTATAACGCCAAATTCCAATTGTGTAATCTTCAAATAACTCATAACGTTGATCAGGCGCTGTCGTTGGTTTTAATTCATCAATCGCTTTGGCATGACGTGGTATTTTTACAACCACATCTGCATACCGTAATTTTGAATTCAAACGGTTAATATGAGCTTTCTTAGGATCAAATGATACAACTGGTTCCACGTCAAAAATTGTTAATTGCTTTGGCATTGTTCTTTCCCTCCAATACCTGCAAGCTTGCAATTAAGATTCCTTCAAGCTGCGTTAACGTTAGCTGATCTAATGTTTGTCCGTTAATTTCAGCTAATCCTAATCCCAATAATTTACGAATGATCGCTAGTTTTCTACGCTCTACTTCCTGACGTAACAGCATGATTAAGCCTCCTGTTGGTGATTGAACTTCCGCTCTAAATTTACAAACTTACTAAATTCTTTAATGAATGCTAATTCAACAACACCAACTGGACCATTTCTCTGTTTCGCTAAAATGATTTCCGTTATGTTTTTATTTTCTGTTTCACGGTCGTAATAATCTTCGCGATATAAAAATGCGATCAAGTCCGCATCTTGCTCAATTTGACCATTCTCACGTAAATCTGATAGTAATGGGCGTTTATCCTGTCTGCTTTCAACAGCTCGGCTTAATTGTGATAATGCAACCACGCATACATTTAGCTCTCTTGCCATAAGTTTCAACTTGCGACTAATCTCCCCAATCTCCTGCATGCGGTTTCCTCTATGCTTCGAATCACCTACAATAAGCTGCAAGTAATCAATTGCGACTAGCACCTTTTTATCAGGATACTTACGCTTTAATTTCCTAGTCTTTGCGTAAATCTCTTGCATCGTTACATTTGCTTTATCGTAAATTTCTAATGGTAAATCATTTATCAAGCCCATAGCCTGACTAATCTTTTCCCAATCCTTTAAATTACATAGCTTTTTAGGGTTCTTTAATTTCGTAGCATCTATATTTCCAGTACTTGAAATCATACGCTTAAGTAACTGTTCTTCGCCCATCTCTAGAGAAAAGACCCCTGTTGCTGTATGAGCGCTTGCTGCATGGAATGCAATGTTTAATACAAATGCTATTTTCCCCATCGAAGGACGGGCACCGATAATAATTAAATCACCTTCTTGCAATCCTGCGGTCATTCTGTTTAAGTCGTCATAACCAGTTGGTATACCGGTTAAATCCCCTACATCAATTTGCATGTTCTTATACAGATCAACTAGTGTTTCCTTTAGGTTAAATTCATCTGAATAACCTGTTTCCTCAATGGCGCTTAATTCATCAATCGATGTACTAATAGCGCTCATATCTCTTTCATGCTGAAGACGATTATATAAATTACCAGCAACCTCTTGAGCATGTCGCATCTTCCAAGCTTCAATCACTAAACCTTCATGATACGAGAAGTTTTTAGTTGTTGTTACAACTTCTGTCAGGTTTACAAAGAATTCAATTCCGCCAATCTGATTCATAAAGCTTTCATCGAATTTCCCCATGAGAGCGACAAGGTCTATTGGAACCTCAGCATCCTCTAACTCTCTCATCGCTTTAAAAATCACTTGGTGTGTTGGTAAAGAAAACTGTTTTTCCTTTAGCTGGCAATCTTTAATTAAATCGCCTTCTTGAATAATGCTACCTAAAACACTTTGTTCAGCTTCTGCGTTACGAATCATATCGTTACTCATTGAACCATCCACCCATTTTGTTGATTAAGTGCTGCAAGTTCTTCATCCGTTGGAATGTTTTTCTCCCATGATTGTTGCTGCTGTATTACGTTCTTAGTAGATTCTGATAAGCCTTTCTGTTGATAAGGTGCTTGTGTCTGTTGCTGCGCTTTTGTTAATCGCTGAGTACGAAATGCTTTATCAGCTGCCTCAACGTCCATTATTGTTTTCAATCCCTTAAGATGCCAATCTCTTAAAATCGTATTTACGTAATTCATGTTTCTTGTATTTTTCTCTAAAGCGATTTCCATAGCTTTTACAACAAGCTCTGCATTTAAATCATCTATCCATGCATGAATACCATCTGCAATAAAAGGTGTAATCAGTCCGAAGTTTTGTTCGTAAAAAGAAATCGGATTAACCTCAACAACTTCTTCCGCGCTTGCGCGTTCTTCTTGTTGTTGTTCTTTTTCTTTTTCTTCTTCTTTTTCTTTTTCTTCTTCCTTGCTAGGGTCTTGGAAGCCCCTTATAAGCCCCTCCAAACGGACTGATAAATACTCCTTAATACGAGGGATTTTGAAATCTTGTTCACGTTCTAATTGCAAACATGTTTCATAGAAATCAGCTAAAAAATCTTGGTCCTTCACAGATTGAATCTCTTTTAAAACACACTTTTCAATGTTTACATTTTTAATCGGATTGAATTTCAACCAGTTGATTAAGAACAACTCTTTTGTTTTTTGGTTGTAATTAATTTTTCCGTACTCAGCAAAACGTTCTAGTAGCTTCATAACAGTTTCACGGTTATATCCTGTATCGGTTTCAATAATACGAAGTGGAAGCTCATAGATTCCTGATTGAGACGTCTTACTGTTTGTCATCAAATATAAGTAGAAATACTTCTCCTCCGGTGTAAGATCTAAAACAAATGAATCCTGCCAAAATGAAACGTGTACTGGTCTATAAACTGCCATATTATTCATCCTCCCGTTTACATATCGCAAATCCGTCCTCTACACGTAATAAGCGATAATTCTTATATCCTGTTTTGAGATATTGTTTTACTAAGTAAATTAGGTTTTGCTCTGATGTTGCTTGTTGAAACACTTTAGGATTCAGCAACACTCTATGTGATGATTTGTCTAAAAGCATGCGGCACACTCCGTTGTTATACGAATGCTAATTTGATATAATTAATCCTAAGATCTTTGCAAGACCATTTATCTATCACTCTGCCAAGTGATAGACTTTTTTATTTTCTACGTGTTACCAATGAAGCGTTAACTCCTCTTGCTCTTAAACCTTTAATCACTACACGATAACTCATCGATGCCTCATGTTCCTCTTTTGTATCACGAAGCATTTTAAATTCCCTCATACATCGCTCTAGCTCTTCTTCCCAGTGATTTGATTCTTCGGTTGATTCTGCATTAAACATGTTATAAATACATTCACTCATACAGTTACGAAGTTTATTCGCAAATGAAAAATCCCCAGGAAGAACTAGATCATGAAGACGATTGTTTTTATCGTTCATGAATTACATCTCCTTTCTAATTAAATTGATGCTGTACGCATCGTTACAACCAGAAAGGAACATTGTAGAGGTATTGGGAGGAACAATCCCTTTCTGGTCATAACGACAAGCACAGTGCTTGTCCAAATGATTTATAAAATGTTATAATTGCTTTACAATATTTTTGTTAGAGCTACTGTTGTCTAGGCGGTAGCTTTTTCTTTTGCCCATTTATGTTTTAAAATGAATGATGCTTCGATAATTTTGATTCGAATCCCCACTAACTTTTTCTCTTGCTTTAACTCAACTGACTTTGAATCCTCACCAAGTGTTTTTGCTATTTTAATTTCACCAGTTAGTTTTGCATCATAGCGTATTAGTTCCTTATATTCTCTTAAACTTGGTTTCTTATAATCTACTGTCATTTTTCTTCCTCCTTTACAGCATCTTTGTTAAAGTCATTAAGCTATCCACCGATTGAATAATAACGTTCTCCGCCATAGCCTTTTGCAACCAACTTCTTTGTATTTGTTCCATAATGCCAAAATGAACCTGCTCAAGAGCTTGTACTACACATTGAGTAGCTTGGATTGTATCGAAGATTTCTTTTGCATGAACTGCGTATTCATGTTTCTTTTTTTCATCAAGCTTCCATGACCTTGTTGCGACTTGTAAGTTCATGATTTCCTTCGCTGCTATAATCCCCTCTTCAGCTTGTTTAATGTAGTTCATCAATTGTAGATTTACATCTTGAGTTAAACGTGGATCTGTAGGCGGTAACCCAACACCATAAATATGTTTAATCGCTTGTTGATTCAACTTTGCTCCTGTTGCATGGCACCAATCCATCGCAAGCTCAAATTCTGGTTTAGAAAGTCCAGATTCAATACGAGTTAAGCGTTCATGTGTAATGCCAAGGTACCTAGATAGTCCTTTCTTCGTTTTCAGCTGAACATTTTCACAACATTCTCTAGCATTCTGTAATAATTCCCCTATTGCTGAATTGCAGTATATGCTTGTTCCCATATCTGTTCGCCTCCATATTTAGTTTTCAAATGGTTACAATGAATTTAGTACATATATAACTTGTCTATTTTTCATGTAAAAAGAGAGGAACTATTCCTCAATGTTTTCTTTCACTTGCATTTCTTTGATAATGGCCCAACCAGCCTTGTAATATGCTTGAAGGAGTTTATCAATATCCTTTTGCGATTTTGGCTCAGGAGCCACAACATGGACTTTCGTTTTTCCGAATTCATAAGTCGCCGCATATTCTTCTTGTTGGCTCATGGTGTCACCTCTTGAAGTGCTTTTTATATGTTTATGCGACTGATCTGTTGGTACTGCCATGTTAGTTGATGGCATTTTCTCACCTCCCAGAAACATTTCGTTTCCTTTTTAACTAAAAAAAAGATTATCAATTGTAGTTTTATAAAAATCAGCTATTCTTTTAGCTAATTCTAATGAAGGCGTCCTATCGCCACGTTCAATTGCCCCTAGCATTTGAGGAGTAATTTTCAAATGCTTTGCTACGATTAGTCTTGATTGATTACTTCTAAATTCAATCATTTTATTTCTTTTTTTATTCAAAATGCCACCTCCAAAAGAAACATTTTGTTTCCTTATACCTCCAATATATAGAAACGAAACGTTTCTGTCAATATTTATTAGAAACTTTTCGTTTCCTTTGTGGATTTAGAAACTAAACGTTTCTATAATTAATAAAAAGCGCCTATTCTTATTTAGAAAGAAGGAAGAATTTATGCTTGGAAAAAAGATTTCGGAACTTAGAAAAAAACAAAAACTAAGTCAATATGAACTTGCTGATCGCTTGGGCTTTTCAAGAGGAAAATTGGCTAATTATGAGCAAGGTCAGCGTGAACCAGATTATGATACTTTAAAGAAAATTGCAGACTTTTTTGAGGTATCAACAGATTATTTATTAGATAGAACACAAACAAAAGAAATGATATCGAATAATCCATCTAAATTATCGATTAAGGAAGAACGTGATATCGCACGTGATTTAGAAAAAACCTTAGAAGAGCTAGAAAACAGCGATGAAGCGTTAATGTTTGACGGAGAACCAATAGACGAACATACAAAAGAAATGATTCGTATTTCTCTGGAGAACTCCATGCGTATGGCAAAACAATTAGCAAAACAAAAATTCACTCCAAACAAGTACAAAAAAGATTGAACGGAGCGAGAAATGGAAATTAAAGAATACGCACTCAAAATCGCAGAAAAACATGCAACAACAAATCCATTTGAAATTGCTAGACGAAAAAATATTATAGTGTTGTTTGAAGACCTTGGGAATACTCTTGGTTTTTACAACACTTATAAACGCTTTAAATTCATTCATATTAATAATAAAATTAACGAAACTACTCAACAATTTGTTTGTGCACATGAATTAGGTCATGCTGTACTTCATCCTAAAGCAAATACCCCCTTCTTGCGTAACCAAGCCTTCTTTTCAGTGGATCGCTTAGAAATCGAAGCAAATACATTTGCTGTAGAATTGTTACTTACCGATGAAATGATTTCTGCTTATAAAGATACTCGTTTATCTATTCAAGAAATTGCGGAGACCCATGGGATTCCTGGAGGATTCGCTCGTTTAAAAACTTACGTTTATTAAGAAAGCAGGCGTAATTCTATTAACTTATGGAGGATTAATAATGAAAAAATACCTAGTACCATTTACAGCGCTCTTTTTATCTATTGGACTAGTTGGTTGTGATACTAACAATCCAGTTAAAGAAGACGAACAACACGCACAAGAAGAAACAAAGAATGTAGAAGAACAACGTCAGGTAGAAGAAAAAGAAAAAGTAAAACAAGAAGAACAACAACGTCAAGAAGCTGAAGTCCAACGCCAAGCAGAGGAAAAAATGAAACAAGAAGAACAACAACGTCAAGAAGCTGAAGTCCAACGCCAAGCAGAAGAAAAAGCGAAGCAAGAACAAGCAGCCAAAGCAGAACAACATCAGAATCAAGAAAAACAAAAACAACTCGACGAAAATGATTCCAGTAATCAATCAGCACCAAAAATAGAAGGACCCGAATTGGAGCGATTCAAGGAGGAGCAAATAAAAAAACTTCAAGCCGCTGATCCAAAAGAGAAAGAGGAAGCTTTCGATAGGGCGGCAGCCTCTCGCCGTGAACGATTCGAGAGACAAGAAATTGAAAAAATGGATTGCGATACAGCACGTTCTGCGTTATCTCAATTAGAACAAATGGATGACAATCCGATCGCAAAAAAACAGGCACTTGATTATCAAGATAAAATAGCAAGTTGCAACAAAGCAAGTAATTAAACAACTCGAAAAAGGTAAAGCAATTTCAGAATTTTTTTTGTAGTAATCTAAAGTTTTTAATTTTGGTATGCTCTATTACAACCCAAAACCAATACTCCATTTTCAAGAAATAAAACTCTATTTTCTGTAGATTGATTAAAAATTAGAGCAAATACATTTGCAGTCGAACTCCTACTCTCTGATGAAATGATTTCTGAACATCAAAATACTACCCTCTCAACTCGAGAAATAGCAGAAATTTATAGAATTCCAGGAAATTTTGCTCGCTTAAAATCATTTAATACATTAAAATAATTAAATACATAAATTAAAAATAGGAGAACTAAAAATGAATGCTCTATTTTCAACATTATGCTTATTAACAATTTTAGCTGCATTAGTTTTACTAGTCACATCATTTGTTTTTCTTATTAGAAAAAAACAAAATGCCAAAAAGTTTTTCAAATTCACTGGTATTGCCTCTATTTTAGCTATCATTTTTCTTATTATAGCAGTTTCAACTTACAAGCCACAGGAAAAGAAGGAAGCT
>NZ_JBHWYR010000131.1:0-7651 GCF_042728695.1 Bacillus sp. NPDC060175 | reverse complement strand
TTTCACCGCTTGGATTTTTTCTTTTGAAGAAAATTTAGCCATAAAAAATGCACCTCCAATTGTTAGACCATGTCTAACAATTGGGGTGCACTTCAAAAGAATTATCACATCAATCTTGTCCCACTTATAAAGATGAAATACTCCAAACTCCTATTAAATGAGTATCTCAACGTCATTTCTTAGATTCTAATCTTTGTTCCTCTACTATTTCAGTTAATCCAATTGCTGAAATTACAGTACCTATTGCCTGTATCCAAATACCTATTAGCCCTATTATACGTTGATCTTCTTTATCTAAATTACTGTCTTCATTTCCCTTTTCTTCTTTTGATATATTGTGAATACCTTCATATGCTTGTAATCCCGCACCTAAACTTTGCATTGAATTCCCTAATACAATAATCCACTGTATTTCATTTATCTCATTCAATGCTACTTCTACTCCTAAAAAAGCTCCAATTGATTGCAAACTATTTCCAGTAATTATAAGAAAATCATTTTCTTTCATTTGTTCATTTAGATTAAAATACGTTCCTATTACATTAGAAATATTACCTAAAGCTAATAACTCAATCCCCGTCTTCGCTAGCGCTTTATTTTTATTATCTATAGTTACATCTTGCTTCTCACATTTATCTTCATCTTTCGCATCAATAGTTGCTATAATTTGTAATATATATCCGAGGGCTTGTAATGAACTCCCTACAATAGCAAGATCCGACTCAATCTTTTCTTCTCCTGTAAACCCTCTAGTTGTTCCAATAGCTGCTATAAGATTTCCTCCTACTTGAAACCATGCCCCTGTCAATTCTAAATCGCGTAGGTTCATTTCCCATCACCTATATTTAAATTTTCTAGTACATTCGAAATAAACAAATATCACCTTTAATTCATTATTTTATTTTTCATATGTAATTTTGTGCATCACATAATGTACTAATAATACAAAAGAGCACCTTTCAGGCGCTCTTTTTGACAAGGAGTTTCTCGATAAATGTATAATTTGCAAATGCTTCCTACATAATTCAATATATACTTGTCCTTCAAAACTGTGAATATAACATTTAATACTCATCTGAACATTAAATGCATACCGGGCATGTCAATGAATCTCCATTTTTATCTATTGATATATTTAATATATAATGAATTGCTTTATGTGACCACATTTCAGGTGTAGGAGATTCTTTTACATATTGAGGTGCACATAAATGAAGCATTGGAGTGCTAACACTTCCACCTGGATCTAAAGCAACTACGGCCATGCCATTTGGCAGTTCCATTGCCATAGACTGCGTGATACCTTCAATAGCAAACTTCGAAGCACAATATGGCGCAAGTTCAGCCTCGCCTTCTCTTCCCCAACTAGAGCTCATATTAATAATAATCCCTTCTTTCCTAGCTATCATCGCCGGGACGAACGCCCTAATGACATTTACTACCCCGTTCACATTTACACTCATTACACTTTCAAATTCTTGAGCGGTAACTTTCCATAGCGGTGCATTTTGATTAACAATCGATGCATTATTTATTAACATATCGGGAGCCCTATACCTATTAAGAATACGACTTGCCCATTTACTAACTTGGTGATGATTTGAAACATCAATTATTTGAAAATCATGTGAAGCACCGTAATATTTATTAAGCTCTTCAATTTTATTTTTTGAGCGTCCACACCCTGCTATGTTCCATCCCAATTCATGAAACCTATCAACCATTGCACGTCCTAACCCTTGCGTTACTCCAGTAATAATTACAAGTTTCCCAATGTCGTTTCGCTCCAACTGCATCTCCTCCTTTCAATTAATATTACTCTTTTTATTCTTATTCAACTTCTCACTTAAGTATCAATTCATTTCATACTTTAGAAGTATTTTTGATATTACATATTACAAATAAAAAGAGTAACCATCATAGTTACTCTTTTTGTTTAAATATCCAAAAAATCACTGTTTATATCGTTATTATTTTTAATTTTCATTTTCTCTTTCCCACATTTCTCACACCGATAAATATAGGCTACACCCAATTTACCATTTTTATAATCTTCGTTATCTTGCATCCTAATGAAGTTATATTTATGTTTACAGTTCGATTTATCTAAATATTTTCCAACCCACTTTTTTAACATAATATAACCTACCTTATCGAAGAATTTTCACTTAGTCTAATTGCATATTTTTATGTGAATTCTCAATTTCATTTTGTAACTTTTTAAATTGTTCAAAGTGCATTGTTATAGATCGACTACTATTATTATCCGCGTTGTGCTGTACTAACAAAACACCGGTATCATGAAAAATCACTTCGAGTTCTTTCCTTATAGATACTTTCGTAATATGTGCTGTTTTAATTGCCGATAAAATTGCTATTTCATTTAACTTTAGTTTTATTTCATTAGGACAAAATGCTTTTTCAACCAATGTAACATCATTACTATAAATAAGTGCAACAAGATTACTTGATTTTGCATCTGTTAAATCTACTTTTTTCATAACATTATTCATAACATTTCGCCTCCTTTAATTCCGTATATATTAATTATTCGAATTTATTCTTTTTAAAATTCAACTCTTCATTAATTTTAACATACTTTTTGCTCGATTGATTAAACAAAGCTTCAAACATTTTTCTATTCCGGAATATTTGTCAAATGAACCAATTAGACTATACTTTCATATAGTAATGCAAACAATTACTTATAAAGTAGGTGAAAATTATGCCCTCTGTTGTTGGGAATTTAGTTGTACAAAATAGTAACGGATCTTTCAACTTAGGTGATTTCTATAATGTTTCTCCAAAAGAGAATACGAAAGCTTATAACGGCTCTGGCGCATCTAACGTTGGTTTCGTAGTGAACACTTTTAGTGGGGTTAGCGCGACTAATACATTTGATTCTGATCTAGCAGATCAAAACCAAGTTGGTACGGCCTAACCAAATCTGCAATCATCTTTGTATAACATTTTTAAATTTGTCTATACTATACTCAGGCTGATACACAGCTATCGTCGATTTTTTGAGTGCCAATCTTTTTCTCCCTTTCCCTGGGACTAAGCAGCTAGCTTGCATCTAGCTGCTTTTTCATTTAGTTCTTCACCTCTTCAAAAAAATTAGGCTTTTACAGGCAGCCTGACTCACAGCCGAATTTTGAGGCGTAAATCTAACTGCCCGCAAATAGCTGGATAAATTACAGAAGCTAAACTTCAAAATTCAGCTTCTTTTAAGTTACATCAATTATGTCCCTTGCAGCAAATATATATGTTTTATAAAATGCATCTGTACATTTTACAATTTGTTGAATTGGATTTATATGAACCACTGTCATATAACTCGTAAGTATGTATCCTTCTTCAAAATAGGTCACTAACATCTCTTCTTCAGACAATAATGAAGTTAATAATTTGTCTGAAATGCTTTCTTTCGCTTCATTCGTTATTAGCGGTCTTTGGACTTTTAATTTCTCTCCAATAATTTTTCTCATACTTAATAATTGTTCCGACATTACTGTAAACGGAACCCACTCTCTTCCTTTTTCCTGTATCTTTACATAATTCATTTTCTTTACTCCTCAATTTTCTACATCCATCTATTCATAAAAACAGAAACTTTACTTCTAAATACACTTTATCCATCTCTTATTTATATGTAGCGTAGCTTTCTAATTCAAAACTATTTATACATTTGTAGAAATCTCCACCTTAAAAGAACGTTTGTTCTAATTATACACGAACTAACGTTCTTCCGGAAGTGCAACATGTAAATTTTTTAAACAAAATGCAACTTTAATATATGAAGTTTATTCATACTCATTGATTACTCCCTTTTATTAATCAAATTTCTTTGCACTTCCTATAAAGTTAATTTATACTCCAATAAATATGATATGTACCATCCTTTAAATTATGTCCTCTATTCAATTTCTAAGAAAATATATTTAGTTTATATTTAACAAAATTAATTAACTAAAACACTATCATTTCAACATTTTGCGAAGTAATTGCTTATTCCTTTTTATTTACACCAAAATTTTCTATTGTAATTCTTAATATTTAAATGTAATATTGTATTGTCTTACTATCTATTTATAACTCACACACTAACGAGAAAAGGGAACTCTATATGAGTTCCCTTTTCTATTGAAAATTAAAAAACAGAAATATAGCACTATGCTAAATCTCTGTTTTTCTTCTAAACCTTACTTCTCATCTAAGAATTTAAATGTATCTTTAAATTCATTATCTGTTACTTTAATATCTGCTTCTTTCAATAGATCATTGATTACTTGTTGTTTCCATTTACCTGTCGTATCTTGTAGTCTTTGTTGTTCTAAATCTTTTCGAATCGTATCTTTCACTTCATCAAATGGTTTCAATTCTTTTTTATCCGTCACTTTTATTATATGATAACCATATGATGTTTTTATTGGCTCACTTACTTGTCCTGCATCTAATTTATATGCAGCTTCCTCAAATTCTTTCACAGTTTGACCAGGGGCAAAACCAGCTATTTCTCCGCCCTGTTCCTTTGAACCAGTATCTTCCGAATATTGTTTCGCTAAAGCGGTAAAATCTTCACCATTATTTATTTTCTCTTTTACTTCTTTCGCAGTTTTTTCATCTTTCACTAAAATGTGACTTACCTTCATTTCTGGTTTATGGTTATCTTTCACATCTTTATCTGTGACAGTCGCTCTAATCGCTTTCTCAAGTGCAATTTCTGGCTTCATTCTCTCTTTTAATTCATCTTCATTTTTTAATCCTACTTGCTCTAAAGCCACTTTAAACTTGTCACCCATTTGTTCCTTCGCTGCTTCTACTTGTTTTTTAGCTTCTTCATCTGATACTTCATATTTATCTAGCAATGCCTTATTTAACATCATTTGAGATAAAGTACTTTTTCCATATGTTTGCCTTAATTCTTTACTTAACTCGTTCTCTGTCACGTTTCCTACTTTTGATGTTGCAACATTTTCTGAGGAACCACACGCAGACAATGTTAGCGCCACACATGTAATAATAGTTCCCATAAATAGCTTTTTCTTTTTCAATTCAAATACCTCACTTTGATAAATGTATATTAGGAACTATACAGCGCTATTGTGAAATTAATGTGTTTTCCGCAAGTATTTCTCTTCATGCCAGAGACAAGCTTTATTAAATACAAAAGCCGGCATAAAGCCGACTTTTTAACATCATTTAATCTGCACATGTTCTTCTTTGATCCATTTGTTCCCACCTATATCTATATATCCATCTTGACGATTCCAAATACGATAAGGGACCTTCCCATCGACCGCACCTGTATCATTCCCGTTTGGTCCATCGTACGTTCTAATTTCATATCCAGGTGTGTATTTTGAATATGCATAAAACCATTGTACATTGAAATGCTCTAACTTAGCCCACTGCTGTTCACCACCTAAACAAATCATATCTTTTTCGCCACCTCCCCAATAACCTTTAAAGATTAAATATGGGATTTTTTTCGTAAGTCTTCCTGTAAACTGTGGATTCGCAGGATTTTCATATAAATTAATGCCGTATCCATCATCATATTTTGAAACTGCAATACCAATTCCATTTGGTTGCTTACTATCTCCAATACTAGATTGATTTGAACCTATAAACCAAGAAAGATTTTTATTCCCAATTAATTGATTTAAATCACATTTTCCAATACCAGGAACATTTCCTGAATCAGTATATTGCCAAATATCACAAGGATATGCTGGTTTATTCCCTCCATAACGAGGAATCCAAATAAAATCAGCATCAATATTGCGAGCTCCAAATGATATATACGTGTGATGCCCTACATATAAACCAATTTTTTTTGCACCTAATCGGCGTAATTCATCAATAAATGCTTGAGTCCCACCTTGCATATCTACCATTGTTTGAACTTCTACATCTGCTACCCAAAATTTGGCGTTTTTATCGCCACGATTCCAAAAATCTTGCGCTTCTTTTTTTGCATCTGAAATAGATATAAAACGGCAAAATGCATAATTTCCAAATGGAATACTACGTTTCTTCATTTCTTTCACATAACCTTGATACATAAAATCGACCGTATTCGAACCATCTTGAACTCTAGCAATAACTAAATCTATTTGAGACGCTGCAATATCCCAATTAATATTTCCATTCCATTTCGAAATATCTACAATATAACCCATTACTAATCAACTCCTTTTTATTATCCTATTCAAAGCTTGTATTATTGCTAGACCCATATGCCTAATAGCAAGCTTCTATAAGACAAATAAATATATTTTCATCATTTTTTAAAACTAAATAATTTCTTTTTATCCATAATACTCAAGTTCTTCTTTTTTGCATTTGCAAACGATAGACTTGCGTTTATTTCATACTAAATATCGGGATAAAACTATAAATAATGTGCATACTATATGTAAGCTATTTTAGCTTATACTCATGACTGACCTCCAATATTTTTCAATCTCCCTGTAAAAAGACAGCTAAATAATAAAAGCTGCCTTTTATTATTTCCTTTATGTACAAGAAAAAGACATTTTCGATTCAGGAAAATGTCTTTTCACATTTTAATAATACAATTTTGGTGTTATATCCTTATTTTCTATATTCCCTTCAATTACAAATCGTAAATCATCATTGCTTGTAACGCAGCTTGTAGAGAATAAAATAGGGATATCGCACACAACGTCGTTCATTACATCATGAAATACATTGGCAGCAACACCTGTAAACGTTTGGCAAAGATTTGAGATATCATCGTTAAAAAATTGAATAACTTTCGCAGCAAAAACTGGAAAAATAACATTCGCTCCACCTGGTAGCTGTGGCTGTACAACAACTTGTTGAAAATAAGGATTGTTTTCTAGCGCTACTTGAAATAAATGTGCAATTTCAAATGCATCTAGTGGACATGGAAGCGGATTTACAATCACACTTTCTGCGTTACTAACAACAACCGTTACACTTACGTTTCCAAATTCCACGAAAGATTTAAGAAGCGTAGCTAATGCTATCGCTTTTTCATCACTCATAGCTTGTACTAAAATAATAAAGTTCCCACCAACTGGAATAAGCGGACCCACTGTTACAGTCGGATCAGCGCCTATAGAATTTTTAAGCTCATTAAAATACGTAATCCACGGTGGTGAAAGCTCAACTTGTACATTTTCTTCCATTCTTTCATTCTACCTCCTTATACAATTCTCATTACCATAATATGTAATTATTTTAAAATTGCATAAGGCATTTATATTATTTTCTTACGTTCACTATTTATAATAATGAACGTAAGAAAAGTATGCTATGTTTCTTTCTTAACTTCAAGTATTATGCTGGAATGAGATTCCATGTACCAATACGGCATCTATAATAAGCAACTAAACTAAATTTACATATTATATTTAAATGTCTTCACATTCAAAAGAAGATTAACACATACACCTTCTATATGTAAGGAGTTTATTTAATGAAAAAAATCCCTATCGTATTCAAAGTTCCCCCGAATTCAAAGCTAAAAGTTACATTCTACGGTCCTTGTAACGAAGTAATTACAAATGTATCTTTAATTAATCAACTACTCACCCCTACCTGCCAAACTGTATCTCAATATCCAGACTTTAAGAAATATATAACTGAAGTCCGATCA
>NZ_JBHWYR010000130.1:0-7694 GCF_042728695.1 Bacillus sp. NPDC060175 | reverse complement strand
CTATTTATTCATATAACTGGTGGTGAAGTGAAATGACGATGTTAATGAAGCAGTTGAAGTTACATATAAATTTTCATTATAATGCATTTATTATATTTTGGATTGCAGCATTACTTATAAAAGGAATAACAAGTGCAATGGATTTAAAAGGAATAAAGGAAGGATTTTTACAACATATTTTAAGTAATCCTTCGATTGTAATTATATTTTTTATAGTAGTAAGCTCTTTCATTATACAGGATGATCTGTTTCGTTTAGCTGTTTCGTTTGGAGTAACGAGGTTAGAGTTTTTCATTGGATCAGTTTGCTATATTATATTACAGGCTGCGGTTTTCTCATTCCTTCAAGTGATTCTTTTACAAAATACATTGTACAGTACAACAAATACTAGTCTAGGAGAACACTCAGTAGAACAGTTTATTGTACAACTATTATTGTATGTTACAATAGCAACTTTCTTTCAAGTAGCAGTAGTAATTAAGAAACGGTTTAAGTGGATTGGTCTTATGGTAGGAGGAACACTTTTTATATCATTGAATAGTGTGCTTTATGGTGAAGTAGGAATACAGGATTTAAATTCTACATCTAATCTATCTTTAATAGATATTCCATATTTTACTGTCATTTCAATTGGATTAACTGTCGTCTATATCGTGACTAGCGGTATATTCATTCGAAAAGTATCATTTGAGTAAACGATTTAAAGTGTAATTAAATATATACTTTGGGAGAAGAGGGAAAATAAATGGGAGATACATCTTCACTAATAACAGTCTTTTTATGCGTAGCACTGCTAATTTTTTGGCGACGATATCGTTCTATGTATAAGCCGATAAAGGGAAAGGGAAAACGTATTTTGTGGCCATTACTATTTTTAACACCGGGTATTTTATTGTTTTTTGGTCCAGTACATCCAGCTATATTACAAGTGACTATAGCGGCATCCATTGGGGTGATTTTCGCAATCCCACTTATATTTCTAACAAACTATGAGCGAAGAGAAGATGGAAACATTTATACGAAAAAAAGTGCTGCCTTTTTAATTGCTTTTATCGGAATTGTTATTTTAAGATATAGTTCAAGACAATATATTGTTGGCTTAGATCCGCAAACAATAGGTTTATTATTTTACGTTGTTGCGGTGTCTTATATTATTCCGTGGAGAATTGCTTGTTATATAAAGTTCAAGAAAGTTTGGCGGGAAAATAATAATCATGCTATATGAAAACTTCTCATTTGAGAAGTTTTTTATTTTTCTATGTAAGTGAAATAACTTGTTGAAGTGCAAGCTACCATGCAATATGATAAATATAAAAAATTGAGGAGAGTGGAGGATATAAAAATGCGTACAATTTTACTTTTTCTAAATAACATGTCTACTGATGAGATAGAAAGTATTCGAGAAATACACGACCCTTTATTTGGTTTAATTCCTCCCCACATAACAAGTGTATTTCCTTTTGAAAGTAATATTTCAAATGATGAATTGAAATCACATATTTCGAATATATCAAAAGGGATAGGTACAATTGAGATTAAGTTTGCAAGTGGTGTAACTAGTATAGGAGACTATTTATTTTTAGAAATTGAGCAAGGAAAAGAACAAATAGAAGAGCTACATGATAAATTATATACAGGACCATTACTACCACTTTTGAGAAAAGACATTCCGTACATACCCCATGTAACAGTCGGAAGAAAAGAAAGCTCGCAGTTAGCTACTGAACTAGCAAGGGATCTTCCTTGTTTTCATGAGAAGCTGCACTGTGTAATCGATAGAATGAGTGTGGAACGTATTGGGGAGAACGGAGAATCAATTATTGAATTTGAAGTGTCATTACAAAGAAGCTGACAAAAGTCAGCTTTTTTATTTCGTACCATGAAGTAAAGTACCAATCGCACCACTATAACCGCCGTCTTGTAAAAAGACTGGTATTTTGTTTTGATACTCTGTATAGCTACTTATAATATTTTGAAGATGTACGTTATTACATAGAGTAGAACCGATGTAAATGATATGGTCAATATTTTTCGCTTCGGCGAATTGAAGGCTTAATGCTGTGACGACTTCACCGACAAGTCCTTGAACGGTAGCAAGTATATCTGAACTACTATAATTTGAGTCTGTAATGGTCGCTTTTCCGAAATTGCTAGCAGTTAAGTTATTATCAATAGGGGAGAGAATACCGCCATAAATATCTCCAACTGTAATGTCTAGACTGTTTCTTGAACCAATTTTCGTAAGCGGAATCACATCTTCAAAATGATCTATATTTGTTAATAGTTTTGAAAGACCCATAATAGTACCACCGCCAACTCCAGTTCCACCAGCGCGAACATATTGCTTGTCATAAACGTAGTGAATAGATGTACCTGTACCGATATTTGTTAATACAAAATTATTGATAGTTTGCTTTTCTTTGTTTAGGATATAGTGAACACCGGTTATAGTAGCATCGAATTCATTTAATGTTACTGTCTCATATGAATCCGAAAGTAGATCTTGCAATTGGGCCGCTTTACCACCTGTAATGCATAGTTGTGTAATGAATTTGTTTTGATGAAGCCATTCTTTAATCTTTTGGTGGTCATATGAATAAAATTTTTCAAAAGATATTTTATTCTCTACGTTATAGTAAACAATTTTTGTTAATGTTCCCCCAGCATCAATACCAATAACATTCCGCATTTCCCTACCCCTTACTATGTAATCTGTTTAATCAGCTTGATATATTAATAGCTTTTCAATGGTAACGATTGATTGACCGTTTACAGAGGCAATTCCTTTCCCAAGAACAAAACCTCGTCTGTTACGTGTTAATTCATAATGTAAGTCAAGTTTATCACCGGGATACGCATTTTCATGAAATTCCACCCCATCTAAAGAGGAGAGGAAACCAAGTCCTTCAGATTCACCTGTACTTACAAAAGCACTAAGTTGAGCCAGTGCTTCTACAATTAGCATATGAGGCATATAGTTTTGATTTTCATTAATAAACCACTCGTTATTTGTGATCAGTTTGTATCCTGTAGCTGATTGAGATTCTTTAACGTTTGTAATTTTATCAATCATTAAAAATGGATAGCGATGGGGAAGAGTATCTTTAATATTCATATCGTACCTCCAGGAATAATAATACCCCTGCTAAAGTTAAGCAGGGGAGTTATTATTAATTCTTAACTAATTCTTCTATTTTTTCAATAGAGAAAATACCGCTATTTTTAATGTTTTCAACTGCTTCTTGTAATACTACTTTATCTTGAACAAGTGCAATACGTACAAAACCTTCGCCATGAGGACCAAATGCATGGCCTGGTGTGACAACGACATTTGCACGATCCATAAGTGCATAAGCGAACTCTAGCGAAGTCCATCCTTTCGGAATTTCAGCCCAAACGAACATACTTCCAGCTGGTTTATCGACATTCCAACCGAATTTGCGGAATCCGTCCACTAAAGTATCTCTACGTTCTTGGTAAATTCTACGGTTTTTTTCGCAAAATGCAGCGCCGTGTCGTAATGCAGCGGATGCAGCTTTTTGAATTGGTAAAAACACACCGTAATCTGTATTAGACTTGAATTGCGTAAGCGCGCCGACAATTTCTTCGTTACCAATCATATAACCAATACGGCTACCAGCTAAACTATAACTTTTAGATAAAGAATTAATTTCAACGCCAATTTCTTTTCCACCAGGTACAGATAAGAAGCTAATTGGCTTTTGACCATCAAAATAAAATTCAGCATAAGCAAAATCATGGACAACGATAATATTATGTTTTTTCGCGAATGCAATTACATCTTTAAAGAAATCTTCATGTGCCATTGCTGGAACTGGATTTCCTGGGAAGTTCAAAATCATCATCTTTGCTTTATTGGCGATTTCTTCAGGGATAACTTCTAAGTTAGGTAAGAAATCATTTTCTTTTTTTAATGGCATGTAGTAAGATGTTGCACCGGCCATTTGAATTCCTGTTTCATAAGCCGTATATCCTGGATCAGGAACTAATATAATATCTCCCGGATTTGCAAAAACCATAGGTAAATGAACGAGCCCGTCTTGTGAACCCATTAATAATAAAACCTCTTTTTCAGCATTTAATTTAACGTTATGAGTGTTATTGTAATATTCAGTTACAGCTTCGTGAAATTCTTGAATACCAGTTAATGTATATCCGTAGCTTTCTTTTTCACTCGCAGTATGTACCATAGCTTCTCTTACGAAATCAGCAGGAGGCATATCAGGATTCCCGATACTTAAATCAATCATTTTATGATCTGCTGCAATTTTCTCTTTTTTATAGGCCCCTAATTCACTAAATATAGAAGATTGGAATGCTTTCATTCTAGTTGCTAAAGTGTAAGTCATCAAAACCCCTCCTAAAAACAGTGTTTTCTTTCTGTATTTTTAATTATTCTGAAAACACATGTTTACATTTTATCATTTTTTTATGAAAATTAAAACGATTGACAAATTTAGAGGGAGGATAGTAAGGGGGAAATAAAAATAACGCAGAAAATATTTTCCACGTTATAAATGACAATTATTTGTTTGTTTTTTTGTATGTACATGTTTTTTCAGTTGTAAAAAAGTATACATTTAATTTATCATCGACAACCTTTAAAGTTTGATCCGATGTAAATGAGTTACCATAATCAATGTGATATACATTAGAATTTTTGACAAATGAACCTTTATATAAATCCTCTTTTTTATTGGTTGTTTGCATTTCCACTAAATTGTGAACAACCTTTTCTTTCTTTTCTTCTTTTACAACTGTTTCAAATTTATAATACACAGGGCATTCACCTTTTTTATTATCAATGACTTCCCAAGAGCCGTATATATCATTATTGCTACATCCACTAAGTAGAACGATTAATATAGGGAAAATAAGTAGAAACTTTTTCATTGTGTACTCCTTTCTTATTATTTTTTATAAACGTGCGAATACAATAAGAATATTGTAATGAATAAAGTTTAAATTTTTATAAAGAATTAATAAATTTCACATAAAAATTTGGAGAAGGGTGGGATTTCAAAATAAAAAGGCATGAATCTAGTGTAATACCAGATTCATGCCTAAAACTCTATCTTATGTTATGTCTTTTGAGGATAAATGAAGCGGAAAGAAGAATGACAATTCCATTTACAACATACATATTTGCAATAATAAAGGCTAGGTTAGCTGCACCAAATCCACCTTTATCGAATATGGTAGCGAATGCTGTAGTAGTCAAAAAGATAATGGGAGTTAACAGTAAGAATAAGAAACCTGCAACAATCCTTCTTTTAAAGTTATTTTGAGATAGGGAAATGGCTAAAAAATTAAGGACGCCAAACATAACGAATGAAAACAGAAGGGTAATTAATAATTGCATACCAGCAGACATTTCCACAGCTCCTTTTTGAAGAATCTATAATTTATTGTATTCGAAAGTAGTAGGGGATACTCCTTTAAAAATTGGAACTATACAAAGCATATAAATTTCAATCCTAGAAATTGAAAAAGAATGGAGCCATATTAAAATACTGGATCCATTCTTAAGAAGTATTAGTTTTATAAATTCGCAGATTGCGAAGGTTGTTTTTCATATTGTTTCTGTTTAGATAGGGAAATGAAAATAATTAACAATGAAATGACTCCGAAAATGAGAACCATATATTGTAACCCAATCGTATCTAAGAAGAAGCCAGTTCCAAGTAAGACAATTTGGAACATAACTCTCTCAAACATATTACGGAATGAGAAGAGGCGACCGTGATAGCTTTTTTCTACTTTCGTTTGGAAAATTGTCGACATAATAGGGAAGAAACAGCCGACACTAAAGCCAAACAAACCAAACGATGTAAGAGCCATCCATTTTATATCGCTAAAGAACAATGAAAGGTGTGCAAAAGCGGTACAAATTGCGAAGAAATATAGTAACTTTTCAGGTTTGAAATGATCAGATAAACGTTTAATAACGAAGGCACCTAACATAAATGCTACACCTTCAATTGTATATATGAATCCTTTAATCGTTGGATCGTGTTGCATTTCGCTAATGTTAATAACCATTAAATTGAATCCAGCTATAAATAATAGAGGGATAATACTTAATATAAGTGCTGTGAAAGCAATAGGAATTCCTTTTAAAATACGGAATACTTCCATAAAGCTATTATCTTTAGCTGATTCTTTACTTGATGTAGTTGACTTTTTATCTTCAAATTGTAGGAAGAAAGTTGAGAGGAATAATAAAGCGTATGCTGCCATTGAGAAGGCATACATATACTGTAAACTCATTACAACTAAAAGAATTCCACCCAGTGAAGTACCTGCAATACGAGCGATTGTACCGATATTCATATGTACACCGTTCATCTGCAATAGCTCATGTTCCCGAACAATGAGTGGGATTACAGATTGTAATGCAGGGAAATAAAATGCCGCTGAAATTTGAAGTGCAATCATAAAAGCAATCATAAAGGCGATACTTTCATATTGAATAGCGAAAAACATGAAAATAACACTAAGAACACGACCAAATCCAGCGTAAAGAAGAACTTTTTTCTTTTCATACTGATCGATGACACGACCAGCCATAGGACCAACTAGAACACCTGCTAATAGTCCGATAAATAATATAACTGATTTCATAAAATCAGAAGGGACATATTTTTGCATAAACTCAAGGTTGCCAAGAATACCAAGCCATAACCCTAGACCAGCAATAAACTCCCCAATTAAAACGATCCAAACATTTTTATTACGCCACATAATGTAAAACCTCTCCGTCTTTTAAAGTGAAAAACTCGTATATAAAACCTCCTAATTTATTCATTATTTTTTAACGCGCCTTTTTTAGAGTCAGAGTCTATATTACGTGTTTCATTAGTGGATTTCAATCTTTTTGATTTGTCGAAAATTTGATTAATTATATGATGAAATAAGTAATTCAAAATGTGAAAAACTCTTGATTAAATACAAATTGAAAATAAAGAAAAGCATAGAGAAAATAAAAAAGTGAGAACGTAGTTACTACGTCTCACTTTTCTCAAATGCAACATCAAACAATAGATTTCTTTAGCAGCACTTATGATCTTGTCCAATAGCTAAACCACTAAAAGATAGAGGGCCAACAATGTCTGCACTTGCAGCACTTGTTAGATTTTCCACAGTTAATGAATACTCGTGAGTCCCGCAGCTTACATCTTGATCTATAGCTTGAAATGTTTGCGCGTAAAATTGCTCAGAACCTGTAGATTCAATCCCTACTTGAGCGTTGAAGATTTCTGTATTGTCACGGAAAATTCTAAATAATATTTGTGCTATGTCAGTTATACCTTTAACCCCAACTGTTGCAATTAATTCTACTCGATTATTACGTGAATCTCTTCTTGAAATTTTTAATTTAATATTTGCTAGAATTGCTTTTTCTGGGGAATCGGGAATTACAAAAGTTGTTTCACCAGTTCTATTTAAAGGTTGAGTAGCTTGGTAATCAATGATATGAGTCATATTCGTCACCTCCTCATATACTAAAATATGAAGGTAACGATGAATTAGCTTGGACATATACTATAAGATTTTAAGAGAATGGAGGAGTAATGTTGAATATAGAGAGATAATATAAAAGCATCAAGAAAAAATCCCAATTATGAGAGTCATTTTTTGATGCTTTTCATACTTTAGGCAGAATATTCTTC
>NZ_JBHWYR010000129.1:0-7755 GCF_042728695.1 Bacillus sp. NPDC060175 | reverse complement strand
ATATTATACACACAAATATATTCTTTGTATATTTATATTTCTATTTTATTAAAATTTTCTGTTAACACCAGGTGCGTTTGTAAACGTTTTACACTGCGTTTTTATTGAACTAAAGTGTTAAAAGTAATAAATTTTATATTTTTCTAAATTATCCGAGAAAAACAAATTTTATATCCTATAATATCTTGCGCATAATTATTCTTCCTTTTTTGTCATAAAATGAAGGTTTATTCATATTGAAAATATGTAGGCTAAAATAAGTGCAAAGGATATGAAAGTGTGTTACGATACACTTTGCTAAAAATAGATATCGGTAAAGAGGGGACGGACATGACAGCAATTCACTCAAAAAACGGGCCAACAGAGAAATTAAGTTTATTCTTATTAACATGGCCTATTTTTCTAGAAGTTTTTCTTTTTATGCTGATGGGGATCGCTGATACTTTCATGTTAAGTGCATTATCAGACGATGCTGTATCTGGGGTTGGTGCAGCGAATCAATACCTTCACATCGCGATTTTAGTACTAGAAGTCATCGGGAATGGTGCAGCTATCGTTGTATCCCAATACCTCGGTTCTAAACGCTTTATGGAAGCATCAAAAATATCAGCATTAGCCGTCACATTAAATTTAGTGGTCGGACTCATTATAAGCGCTGGTTTTCTTTTATTTTCAAAACATATGATGATGGCAATGAATTTACAAGGCGATGTATTAACGTATGCACAAAGCTATCTATCCATCGTCGGAGGAGCTATTTTCCTTCAAGCTATTATTAACTCATTAGCCGCAATTATCCGCGTTCACGGCTTTACAAAGCAAGCGATGTTTGTTTCGCTTGGAATGAATATTATTCATATCGCCGGAAACTACGTACTTATTTTCGGGAAATTCGGTTTCCCTGAACTTGGTGTGCAAGGGGCTGCTATTTCTTCTGCTGTCAGCCGGTTAATCGCACTTATCGTTTTCTTCTGGTTACTGTATCGCGTTATGGAATACCGTGTGAAATTACAATATTACTTCACTTTATCAAAAGAATACGTTGGCAAAATTTTAAAGATCGGCATTCCATCGGCATTCGAGCAAGTCATGTATCAAGCTTGTCAAATTGTCTTCTTATATTACGCAACATACTTAGGAACAGAATCGTTAGCTGCAAGACAATACGCTACTAACATTTCCATGTTCACTTATTTATTCGCCATTGCTATCGGTATGGGAACAGCTATTATCGTTGGACGCCTAGTTGGCGGAAATGAAAAGGATGAAGCTTACACACGCGTATGGAAAAGTGTACAATGGGCGATTGGTGTAACTTTATTTATGGTCATTCTCGTTGTTACATTCCGCACACAATTAATGGGACTATTTACGGATAATCCTCATATTATCTCTCTAGGGGCAAGCGTTCTTTTACTAAGTGTACTACTTGAAACAGGACGGACGATGAACATCGTCATCATTAATTCACTTCGTGCAACTGGCGATGCAAAATATCCTGTTTTAATCGGTGCATTCTCCATGGTGTTAATGAGCTTACCGCTCGGCTACTTTTTCGCCTTCCATTTAGATATGGGGCTCGTTGGTATTTGGCTAGCGATTGCCATCGATGAATGGACGCGAGCAATTATTATGTTCTTCCGCTGGAGAAGTAGAGCGTGGGAAAATTATGCACTTGTTAAACCAAATGAGCAAGATGAGAGTGTTTCTGTTCAGGCGCAGTAAAATAAAAGTGTTTCTAAATGAAGAAAAAGGCGGCTGGATTTCAGTCGCCTTTTTCTTCATTCTTGGAAACTCTTACTTTGCTGTCTTTAAACAGAAAAAGAACTTGGATAAAATCTCTTTATACTAAATTAAGTTTAATTAGTATAAAAAAATAGAGCCATCCTTCTGTAATAAAAGAATGGCTCTACTTTATTATTGATAGATTTCTTTATATTTCTTATACTCTGCTTCAGAACATAATACGAAATGTCCTGGGCGAATTTCGCGCATTGTTGGTGCTTCACTACCATAATCATGCTGCGATGGGTCGTATACGATACGTTTACGATTGCGCTCATAATCTGGATCTGGAAGTGGAATTGCTGATAGTAGTGATTTTGTATATGGATGCATTGGATTCGCATATAACTCTTCACTTGTTGTCAGCTCAACGATTTGACCACGGTACATTACACCAATGCGATCACTAATGTATTTTACCATCGATAAATCATGGGCGATGAATAAGTATGTTAAACCTTTTTCTCTTTGTAACTGTTTCAGTAAGTTTACAACTTGCGCCTGAATCGATACGTCAAGTGCTGAGATTGGTTCATCAGCAATGATAAATTCAGGTTCTACAGCTAGCGCACGAGCGATACCGATACGTTGACGTTGTCCGCCTGAGAATTCATGCGGGAAACGGTTCGCGTGCTCTTTATTTAAACCAACTGTATTTAACAGCTCGTGAACACGGTCCATACGCTCTTTTTTGCCTTTTGCTAGTCCGTGAATATCAATACCTTCTGCGATAATATCCCCTACTGTCATACGAGGATTTAATGATGCATATGGATCTTGGAAAATCATTTGCATTTTACGGTTGAATTTCTTAAGTTCTGCGCGTGATTTTTTCCCATGTACATTTTCACCATCGAACAACACTTCACCGGCAGTTGCATCGTATAAACGAATGATCGTTCTTCCAGTTGTTGACTTACCACAACCAGATTCTCCTACAAGTCCAAATGTTTCACCGCGGTAAATATCAAATGAAATATCATTAACTGCTTTAACAACACCACCACTCACATCAAAGTGTTGTTTCACATTTTTTACTTCAATTAATTTTTCACGTTGTTTAGTCATGTTGTTCACCTGCTTTCATTTGAAGAATACGTTTTTCAACAACTGCTGGTGGTTTTACTTCTGGCGCTTGCTCATGAAGTAACCAAGTTGCCGCATAATGTGTGTCACTTATTTTAAATAAAGGTGGTTCCATTTCAAAATCAATTTTCAGAGCCTGCGGGTTACGTGGTGCAAAAGCATCACCCTTTGGCGGTTTTAATAAGTCTGGAGGCGTTCCTGGAATCGCATATAGCTCGTCCTCTGAACCATCTAAGCTTGGCATAGATGCGATTAAGCCCCATGTGTATGGATGTTTTGGATTGTAGAAAATTTCATCAACAGTTCCAATTTCAACAACTTTACCAGCGTACATAACCGCAACTCGGTCTGCAACGTTTGCCACTACACCTAAGTCATGCGTAATGAAAATGATTGCTGCTTCTGTTTTTTGCTGAATGTCCTTCATAAGCTCTAAAATTTGCGCCTGAATTGTAACGTCTAGCGCTGTTGTCGGCTCATCGGCAATTAATAATTTCGGATTACAAGCTAACGCCATCGCAATAACTACACGCTGTCTCATACCACCTGAGAATTGATGAGGATATTGTTTTAAGCGCGCTTCTGGATTTGGAATACCTACAAGGTCGATTAATTCTAAGGCAACTTTACGTGCATCTGCTTTACTCATCCCTTGGTGTTTAATAAGACCTTCCATAATCTGATTACCAATTGTCATCGTTGGATTTAATGATGTCATTGGATCTTGGAAAATCATCGCAATATCTTTACCGCGTACTTGCTGCATTTCTTTTTCTGTTAGTTTCGTTAAGTCACGACCTTCAAATACGATTTCACCGTTTTTAATACGTCCTGGAGGATTCGGAATTAATCCCATTAACGCTTTAGAAGTAACTGATTTACCAGAACCAGATTCTCCTACAATCGCTAATGTCTCTCCTTTTTTTAAATCAAAAGTAACGCCGCGTACAGCTTGTACTTCACCTGCATGTGTATCAAAGGAGACTTGCAAATCTTTTACCTCTAGCAATGTTTTCATTTTTACTTCTCCCCTCTTTTACTTACGCATTTTTGGATCTAACGCGTCGCGTAATCCGTCTGCAATTAAGTTAAATGCTAAGATTAACATACTGATGACAACCGCTGGGATGAACATCATATGTGGATACGTTTGAATTGATTTATAACCATCATTTACAAGAGAACCAAGTGATGCGAATGGTGGCTGAATGCCTAGTCCGATGAAGCTTAAGAATGCTTCACCAAATACTGCCGTTGGAATTGTAAACATTGTCATTACGATAATTGGTCCCATTACGTTCGGAATTAAGTGCTTCACAATTAACTGTGTATTTGTTGCACCTAATGTACGAGATGCTAATACATATTCTTGGTTTTTTAATTTTAGGATTTGTCCACGAACGATACGCGACATCCCTATCCAACCTGTAATTGCCATCGCGAGTGTAATCGACCATATACCTGACCCCATAATGATTACCATTAAAATAACGATGATTAAGTATGGAATACCGTTAATAATCTCCATAATACGTTGCATAATATTATCTACTCTGCCGCCATAGAACGCTGAAATACCTCCGTATGCAACCCCGATTACTAGGTCAATTGCTGCTGCTAAAAGAGCGATATATAATGATACACGTGTACCTTCCCATGTTCTTGTCCATAAATCACGGCCAAGATCATCTGTACCAAACCAGAAGTACTCTTTAATATCACGTTTTTCATATTGGTCAACACCATATTGATCTGTACCATCAAATGGTAGCCAATGAACATTTTCAATCACTGGAATTTTCGGTGGCATTTTCGCACGACCTAAATCCTGCTCTTTATAAGAATGCTTACTTATCATTGGTCCTATAACTGCTAGTAGTACAATAAGCATTAATAATACGAAACCAAACATTGCACCTTTATGTTGGAACAAACGTCTTCTTACATCTTGCCAAAACGTTAAGCTTGGACGGGCAATGACTTCATTATCAACATTACTTTGATTGGCTGGTTGAAATAAATCTGGAGATAATTTTTGTACATCTTTCATCATTTTTTCCCTCCCGCTAAACGAATACGAGGATCAATAATTCCGTATAAAATATCGACAATGAAAATAACTAAGATGAAGATCGCACTATAGAAAATTGTAGTACCCATAATAACTGTATAGTCATTCACTGTAATCGATTTAACGAATTGTTCCCCAAGTCCAGGTACAGCGTAAATTTGCTCAATAACTAGTGTCCCTGTAATTAATCCTGCAACCATTGGTCCTAAAATTGTTACAACTGGAATTAACGCGTTACGAAGTGCGTGCTTGATAATGATAACGCCTTGGCTAATTCCTTTCGCTTTCGCTGTTAAAATGTAGTCAGCTTGCATAACCTCAATTAACTCTGCACGAGCGAAACGTGCGATTGTTGCGATAACTGCCATCGATAAGGCAATTGTAGGCATTACTGTAAACTCCGGTCCTTTCCAGAATGCTACTGGGAACCAACCAAGTTTTACCCCTACGAAATATTGTAGTAATGCGGCGAATACGAATGAGGGTACCGACATCCCGAGTACGGAAATAATTGTCGCCCCATAATCGACCCACGTATTGTTACGAAGTGCCGCAACGATTCCTAAAATTAAACCGATAAATGTTCCTAATATAATCGCTTGTAAACCAAGTTGTGCTGATGGTCCAATACGATCCACAATCATATCTGTTACTGGGCGGTTATCATATTGGAATGATACCCCTAAATCACCTTTTGCTAAGTTACCTAAGTAACGCGCATATTGAACTGGTACTGGATCATTTAAACCATATTTTTCAAGAATGATTTCTTTTTGTGCCGGTGATAGTTTCTCCTGGTTTTTAAGTGGAGAACCCGGTAGTAATTTCATCAAAAAGAAAGTCAGTGTAGTAATTAAAAATAATGTCAAAGCCATGTACACGAAACGTTTTAATACATAACGTCCCATAGTCAAGCACCTCCCCGTTTTTCTCAAAAGCAATAAGATAGTTTGAAATATTCTTACTTTTATTTTTTTAAAATAAGAGCACATGCCCATCATAGGCATATACCCTTGTAAACGATGGAAAAAAGATTATTTTTGTTCAACAGATGCCCATTTGTAAGTTAATTTACCACCGTAGTTAATCGGGATAATATCTTTTACAGCACCTTTTACTACATACGCTGAACCTTTTTGATAGACTGGAGCAATAACTGCATCCTCTTTAATTAACATCTTCTCTACCTCTAAAAGGTTGTTCCAGCGAGCCTGTAAATCTTTTGTATCTGTTTTTGCTTTTAGAATTAGTTCATCATATTTCGGATTAGAATATCCCGTTTTGTTTTGTGAACCATTCGTAACAAACATATCTAAATATGAGATTGGATCTGGGAAATCTGGACCCCAAACACCAAACGCAATATCATATTGCTGAGAATCTTCTAATTTATTTTTTTGTGCGAATGGCTGCTGTTTAATTTTGATCGATAAACCAGGTAAGTTCTTTTCCATCTCACCTTTTAAGAATTCGCCAATTTTTTTCGCATCTTCATTATCGAAGCTTAAGAATTCTAATTCGATTTTATCAGTGCCAAGCTCTTTCTTCGCTGTTTCCCAAAGTTTTTTCGCTTCTTTTGAATCCGTTTCAACTAGCTTTCCATTTTCAGCACGGAAGTCTTTTTTATTCGGACCTTCAGCGAAATCTTTTCCAACAAATCCGTAAGCACCAATTGCGCCGTTGTTTAAAATAACTTTTGCAATGTTATCACGGTCAAAGGACATTGAAATTGCTTTTCTTAAGTTTTTATTACTCAAATACTTATTATTTTGATTGAATCTTAAGTAGGCAACTCCTGCTTCTTGTCGTGCTTGGAACTCTGGAGTTTTTTTAAATTTATCAACAAATTCCGACGTTAGAGCCGCACGATCAATCGCATTTGTCTCATATAAATTTACATCAGTCGATGTATTTTTCACAATATTGAAATTTATTTCTTCGATTTTAACCGTCTTGTTATCCCAATATAATGGGTTCTTCTTAAATTGGAAGCTTTGTTCATGTTTCCAATCACTCATAACGAATGGCCCGTTATATAATGTTGTATTTGCCTCTAAACCAAACTTATCACCTTGTGATTTCACAAAGTTCTCATTTAGTGGGTAAAACACCGGATAAACCGTTAAATCAATAAAGTAAGGAACGGGATTGTCTAATTCCACTTCTAATGTATAATCATCAATCGCTTTTACACCTAATTGGTCAGCAGGTAATTCTTTTTTATGAATTTTTTCTGCATTTTTAATATCGAACATAATGTACGAATACGTCGCTTTTGTATCTGGATTTACTGCTCTTTTCCATGAATACACAAAGTCTTTCGCTGTTACAGGTTCCCCATTCGACCATTTCGCATCTTTTCTTAATTTAAATATGTATTTCTTCCCATCATCTAGCTTTTGGACATCTTCAGCAATCCCAGGCATTCTCTTTTGATCTTTGCCAGTACGATATAAACCTTCCATCGTATTATTTAATGCTGTTGAAGATGCAGAATCTGATGCTAACGATGCATCCATTGATGGAATTTCAGATAACTCTGTTAAATTGAGAATCTGTTTTCCGTTACTACTACTAGTAGCGTTTTCTTTTCCTTTTGCTTTAGCGTCCTCTTTCTGGTAGCTACACGCGCCAAGCAACATACTTGCAGTTAAAGTTGATGCAAGTAATAACGGTATCTTTTTCTTCATGTTGTGTTGCCTCCCCTAATTGCACTTCCTGTACCCTCGCTTGTAGAAAAACAGAATTGAAAGAATAATCTCCAAGTTTCTACAATTTTCATTATACATATAATATGACGATTGTGAATATAG